>CAMBYJ010000050.1 GCA_945872015.1 Chitinophaga pinensis
TTCAGTGAATGTTACTTTACTATAACGCGTTGCAGTTTTATCTTTCTCTGGATCGGCAGTATAAATACCATCCACACGTGTTCCTTTTAAAATTACATCGGCCTCAATTTCAATTGCGCGAAGAGATGCCGCTGTATCAGTAGTAAAATAAGGATTTCCTGTTCCAGCACCAAAAATAACAACACGCCCTTTTTCTAAATGGCGTACCGCTCTTCTTCTGATAAAAGGCTCACAAATAGCTTCCATCTTAATGGCAGATTGTAAACGTGTCATTACACCATGCGTTTCCAATGCGCTTTGCAGAGCCATAGAATTAATTACTGTAGCAAGCATTCCCATATAGTCGCCTTGCACACGATCCATTCCGCCTTCAGCAGCTTGTAAGCCTCTGAAAATATTTCCTCCACCAATTACAATTGCCACTTCAACACCCATATCAACAATCGTTTTAATATCGTCTGCGTATTGCGACAAGCGAGTATTGTCGATTCCAAATTGTTTGTCGCCCATTAAGGCTTCGCCGCTAAGCTTAAGAAGTATTCTTTTGTATTTCATGGTTGCACAAAATTATTAATTTAATCATATCTCAGCAGGCGGCAAGGCTTTAATTATATCATCAACTGTTACTAATCATCAGATAAGGCTGATTTTTCCTTTATATCATTCGTTATCTCGATTCAAATACTGACAAATGTTATTGGGTAGTGTTTGCTAATGATTGATATTTATTGGCTTCTTGTATATTGTTTAATTTCTGATAGGCGTTTGCCATATTTAAATAAACCTTCTGATTCGCCAATTGATTTGTGATGGCTTGCTTACCATAAAAAATTACTTCATCAGATTTATTTAGTATAGTACAAACAATCGAAAGGTTGGTTAATGTCATGTCGTTCACTGGTTCTGCCTTATACGATTGCATAAAGCAAGAATAAGCTAAATCAGGGTTCTGTAAAGAAACATACAAGGCTCCTAAATTATTAAGGGCAAAAACATTTTTCGGATTATATCGAATTGCTGTTCGATAATATTCAACTGCCTTATTATTATCTGATTTGATTGCATGAATTAATCCCAGCTTATACCATGCATCAGAAAAGGCGGTATCAATTTGTACTGTTTTGTAAAAGTAAACGAGAGCACTATCAACTAAACTATTTCGCGTTTGTGGAACCATTTCCTTTTCCGCTTTGTTCATATACTCTGTAGCCAATGCTACATTTGTTCTTGCGCTATTCGGAGAACTTATAACTCCAGATTGAAAAAGTGTTAAGTTATCTTTCCAGTCTGCTGCACGACTTACACTCTGCAATAAAAATATACTTCCGACAATTACAAATCCAATAGTAAAATTCTTGCTTGCCTTAAAAGGAGATTGCGCACTATCCAGACGTAAATAAATATTTCCTAAAACTACAGCAATGAGAACAGCTCCTACAACAGGCATAAATAAGAAACGTTCGCCAAACGTGGTTCCGTTCATAATAAACATATTACAAGTAGGTGCCAACAGAATAAAAAACCAAAATATACCAAAGGCTATTTCCTGATTACGTTTTAAATTTTTCATGGAAACAAAAGCGCAAAGCACACAAAGTAAAATACTAACGATAGGCCTATACGAACTAAAGTTAACAACCGGAATCTGATTAAAAGAATAATCCCATGAAAGACTTGTAGGTATTAATGTTTTAGTAAAATAATGATACAGTATCTCGAATTTAGTAGCCCATACTTCGTTGAAAGATGATGCAGCATAAAGTATATTTTCTCTGGCAGAAGTTTCATATCCTTGAACTACATCCTGAAGTGCTATAAAACGAAAACCTAAAAACAATGCACCCATCAAAAAAAGAGGAGAAGCTTTTTTAAAACTATTCAGTATTGAAGTATTAAATAGTAACCATAACAGTACAGGGAAAATCAGGATATAGGCAATTGAACTTTCTTTACTAAATAATGCTGCTAAGAATAGTATACATGAAATTGCAAGTAGCTTTTTATCATTAGCATTAGTCCATCGAATAAAATAATTGAGCGCAAATAAAATAAATAACCCCGACAATAGTTCATCCTGACTTTTAATATTAGCAACTACTTCGGTATGGATAGGGTGTAATAAAAACAAAAGAACAATTATAAATGGGTAATAGGAATTATAATTTGATAAAATCTTTTGAAGAAAATAAAATAATTGAATAGCAATCAGAAAATACAATAACAAATTAACCAAATGAAATCCCGCTGGGTTCGTTCCAAAAACAGAATACTCAACAATAAACAAACTCATGGTTGCTGGTCGATAGCCCATAAAGTTTGAACCTTTAAAATGTTCACTTATACCATGTAAAAATGTTTGTGGGATATAAGAAATTCCATTTTGTACAGTTGGATTTTTTACAATGTATAAATCATCATCGAGAACAAAACCAAATCGTAGTGTTTGTCCGTAAACGATAATAATTACAATGGCGAAAACGATTTTAAACAAAAGGGTTGAATTCGTTTTTGTTTTTTCATTTTTAATTTTTGACTTCGACATTTAAAATAGCATTGGAGTTGTTACAGTACTAGTTAAAACTGCTCATCATTATTTGCAGCTGATAGTAAAGTAAAATTAAAATCTTCAGAGAATAAAGTAGCAAAGCTTTAAATTATAAACAGCGTAATATGAATTGATGATTTATCATCCTATAATAAACTATCAAAAACTAATCAAAAAAAATCCCGAGTTAAACTCGGGACTTTAAAACTTAAAACAATATGGAATTATCCAATTTGAACTCTTTTGAAAACAGATACAGTAAGACCTTTTTCAACGCTGTCTAAATACTGACCAACTGATTTCTTATCTTCTTTAATGAAAGCTTGATTTAACAATGTGCTTTCTTGATAGAACTTATTTAATTTACCTGCAGCAATTTTTTCAACCATTTCTTCTGGTTTACCTTCTGCACGAATTTGTTCTTTAGCGATTTCTAATTCTCTTTCGATAGTTGCTGAATCAACATCACCTTTATCAATAGCTACAGGACTCATTGCAGCAATTTGCATAGCAACGTCTTTTCCAGATGACTCAGGTGCAGTTGCACTTGATAATCCTACCATAGAAGCTAAACGATTTCCTGGGTGATTATAAGCAATTACTTTCGGAGCTTCGATCATTTCATAACGAGATAATTCGATTTTCTCTCCGATTTTACCTACCATATCAAAAACTTTATCGTTTACAGTTGCTCCATCAAAAGGTAAAGCTTTTAATGCTTCAGCATCTGCAGGACTATTAGCCATAGCTACATCTAAAATACCTTGAGCAAAGTTTACGAAATCTTGGTTCTTTGCTACAAAGTCTGTTTCACAAGAAATAGCTACTAAGTAACCTCTTGTTCCTTCAGCATTCGTTTGAGCAATGATATAACCTTCTTTCGCTTCACGATCAGCACGGTTAGCAGCTACTTTTTGACCTTTCTTACGAAGGTAATCGATCGCTTTTTCGAAATCTCCTTCAGCCTCAGCTAAAGCTTTCTTACAGTCCATCATACCTGCGCCAGTAATTTGACGTAGTTTATTAACATCAGCAGCGGTGATTGTTGCAGTTGACATAATTTTATATTTTTTTTAGATTTTGTTATTTATAAATAGCGGGATGATATGATCACCCCGCCGTTAAATTATATTTAGTACTAATTACTTTCTTGGTGCGCCTTTGCGGGAACGTAATCCAGAAGCTTTTTTCTTATCTCCACCTTCTGATGATTCTTCATCAGAAGCTACAGCACGTTCTCCTGCTTCTTCTTCATTAGCAGCATCGCGCTCACGCTCTTGCTCTTTATCCACTTTACGCTCTGACAATCCTTCTTCGATTGAACGAACCATGCAATTCAAGATTAGTTCAATTGACTTTGATGCATCATCATTTGCTGGGATTGGGAAATCGATTAATGAAGGATCGCTATTTGTATCACAAATTGCGATAGTTGGAATTCCTAACTTGATTGCTTCATCAACTGCGATGTGTTCTTTCACAGTATCAACAATGAATAATGCTGCTGGAAGACGGTTCAAATCTGCGATTGATCCAATCAATTTTTCCATCTTTGATTTCTGACGAGAAATCTGAAGGCGTTCCTTTTTAGAAACAACCGACAAAGTTCCATCGCTCATCATTTTATCCAAATTTGCCATTTTCTTAACCGACTTACGCTGTGTAGCGAAGTTTGTTAACATACCACCTGGCCAACGCTCAGTGATATAAGGCATATTTACGGATTTAGATGCATTAGCAACTATCTCTTTTGCTTGTTTTTTTGTTGCGACAAACAAGATTTTCTTGCCTGACTTTGCGATTTGCTTTACTGCTGCTGCTGCTTCTTCAAGCTTTGCATGCGTTTTATTCAAATCGATAATGTGGATACCATTGCGCTCCATAAAGATGTATGCGCCCATTTTTGGATTCCATTTACGCTTCAAGTGTCCAAAGTGAACACCGGCATTTAGAAGTTCTTCTTGCGTTACGTTTATCATTACGCTGTTATATGCTGAGGGTTGAGGAATATTAACGTTTAGAGAATTGGAAGCGACGACGTGCTTTGCGTTGACCGTATTTCTTACGCTCAACCATACGAGGGTCACGAGTAAGTAATCCGTTAGATTTTAATGCAGGACGATGTTCAGCATTGATTTTACACAATGCACGAGCAATAGCCATACGGATAGCTTCCGCCTGGCCATTGTATCCTCCTCCTCCAACGTTGATCGTTACATCATACTGGTCTTTGGTGTTTGACACATCAAACGGCTGTTTAACCAATATTTGTAATGGCATTGTTGGGAAGTATTCCTTGTAATCACGGCTGTTAACCGAGATGGTTCCGTTACCCGGCTTTACATAAACGCGGGCTACTGCTGTTTTACGGCGACCAATTGTATGAGTGATTTCCATGTAGATTTATATCAATACTTAAGAGTTACTGCTTTAGGTTGCTGTGCTGCATGAGGATGATCAGTACCTGCATACAGGTAAAGATTTCCTTTAATAGCTTCTCCTAAACGATTTTTTGGAATCATTCCATAAATCGCTTTCTCAAGAACCATTGTTGGCTTTGCAGCAATTAGTTTTGCAGGAGTTACTTTGCGTTGACCACCTGGATATCCAGTGTGACGAACATACTCCTTCATTGTCCACTTACGACCAGTAAGACGAATCTTATCAGCGTTAATGATGATGACATTGTCTCCACAGTCTACGTGTGGTGTGTAATTCGGTCTATGCTTTCCACGAAGAATCATTGCTGCCTGAGAAGCAAAACGACCTAATACTTGGTCTTTCGCATCTAGCACAACCCACTCTTTAGTAGCTGTCTTGGCATTTGCCGAAATCGTTTTATAACTTAACGTATTCACGATGTTAATTTTTAATATGTGATTTTCTAAGGGGTTGCAAAATTAGAAACATTTCTGACAATAACAAAACATATCAACATTTTTTTTCATATTTTAATGTATTGAAAAGTAGCATTTTAAATACTTCCATAAACCATCAAAGGCTGTTTCTCAAAACGGGAATTGTCCCATATGCGGAAAAACATGCAACTAAAGTTATTCACTTTTTTAGTGTTTTTCAGAGATAAAACAGATTTAAAAAAGCATCTATTAAAACACTCGAATTTATAACTCACAAAATCAGATTTAGTATTCTTATTAGCTATTTATCCAACTTTCGGGAAACAGCTATCAAAGATAATCCTAACTTAAAAAAAGTAATCTTGTCTATCCACTTTGCAATTGGAACCAAGCGATTATACAATTTCATATCCCCACCAGCAATAACACCTTTCTTAGAAAACAATCCGCCATAAACCCAAGCTGCAATACCTAAACCATTAAATCCTTTGATTGAATCTAGCTTCAACGGAGGGGTTTGCATCAACTTACCTAAATCGCGATATCCATATCTTTTGAAATGGAATAGGTTGCGGTCTATTGTATTGTATATCAAAGCATGAGCAGGGACCAATATTATCAGTTTCCCGCCTGCACTTAATAACTTGCTTGCATTTTGTATCGCCAGACTATCATTCTCGATATGCTCGATAACATTTAGCGCAAAAACGGTTTTAAACTTTCCGAAATAGCTTTTATACTTTTCCTCAAAATTCTCATCTACCAGATCAAGCTGTAATATATCCTCTTGTTGTTCTGAAAAATTTTCTTTTAAAAATTCGATATATTCTGACCTTATATCTGTCATTACCAACGAATGACCATCTTCTAAACAGCATTTTGAAATATTCCCAATGCCGCTACCGATTTCCAGAACTGGCGACTCCATAAAAGGGGCTATCTGATCATACATCCAACTATTAAACGCATCAGCTTCTTTAATTGCCTGAAGCGTTTCCATTCCTTCTGCATCATGTTCCTTGAATTGAAAATGTCTACTATTCATTAACTAAAAAGGTTGTACTTGATAATACAATAAATAGCACGAAACCCATCTTTCCAGTTGATTTTTTTACCTTCCTCATAAGTACGTCCGTAATAAGAAATCCCGACTTCATAAATGCGGATGTTTGGTATTTTGGCAATCTTGGCCGTTACCTCTGGCTCAAAACCAAATCGATTTTCTTTTAACTTAATAGATTGAATTGTTTCTCTTTTGAAAAGCTTGTAACAAGTTTCCATGTCTGTTAAATTTAGATTGGATAACATATTAGAGGCAAATGTCAGTATCTTATTACCGATAGTATGCCAGAAAAACAATATGCGATGAGGTTTGCCACCTATAAATCGAGAGCCATAAACAACATCTGCAAAACCATCCAAAATTGGTTTTAACAAGCTATTATACTCTGATGGGTCATATTCTAAATCAGCATCCTGAATAATTATATAATCGCCTGTAGATTCTTTAATTCCTCTGTGAAGAGCAGCACCTTTCCCCATATTTCTTTCTTGATTAAAGAGTTTAATTGGAAAGTCGGGATTAGCCGCTTGATAATTATAAATAGCATCAATTGTTGTATCCGTTGAACAATCATTCACAATGATAATTTCCATTCTAAGATTATTCATGAGAACTACGGACTTAATTTTATCCAATATCAGATGAATAGTTCTGGCTTCATTATAAGCAGGGATGACTACGGATAAAACTTGCGACATAAATACGATTTTGAATTTGCAAATTTAATAATTAAAAACTTAAAGGCATTTCAACTGATTTGAATTAGTTTTGCGTTTGATAACTCATTAAGAGTTGTTGATGCAATGAAAAAAATTCTATCCGTATTTATAGTTTTATGTTTATTTGGCTGGACATACTTTTATATTGAATACAGAAAATCGGCCGCCGTTTTAGAACCTCACGAAGTAGATAAAAAATTCGTGTCGATAAAAGACAATCAATTTTATGTAGACGGACAACCATTCTATCCTAAAGTAATCAACTTTGTTATTTCACTTAGAGTAAACGATACAACCATGTGGCCTTCTATATATGTTGGATATGGCCCCAATGGACTTTTCCCTTATGAAGATAAAATATCGAGCTTGAAAGATTTACAGGCACATTTAGATCTTGTAAAAGAGCTTGGCTACAACACAGTACGCTTAGTGGGTATTGGAGAACCTGAAGTTCGAGATCGAACAACAGGACGAATAAACTTCAAAGCAAGCTTTGGTAATAATCATAATTACTGTCTTTACCTTAATAACGATGACGACTATACGAAATATCTGAATGCACTAGATGAATTGATGCAAGCAGTTGAAAAGGCAGGTCTGAAAGCAATATTAACTACTCGCCTATTTAAAGAATCACCCGATACAGAAATAAACCTCGGGAAAATCACCAATCACTTTAAAAATAATACTTCACTACTCGCTTATGATTTTTTTAATGAGCCTTTATACTTCGATTCATTAGAAAGAAAAAAAGAAGATGTTTATTACATCACTTTAAAATGGCAGAAGATTGCTAAAAAGAATGATCCAAACCATTTAACCACTATTGGACTTGCTAATCAACGAGAGTTATTTGAATGGGATCCAAATCTGATGAATGTTGACTTTGTTTCTTTTCACCCTTATGAATATGAAAAAGATCAAGTCAGAAATGAATTGTATTGGTATAATCGTTTTGTTAAAAAACCTTGGATTATAGGCGAAACAGGAATTCCTGCTGATAATGATTCGGTGCCTTATTCAAATCAGGTAGCATTTGCCAATAAAACGATGTTGCAAAATTATAACTGTGGAGGAATGGGTTATTCATGGTGGCAGTTTAAAGATGTAGACTGGCAAATATATCATCAGAATTTTCTTGGTGTATTAAGCTGGACAGGAGAAACAAAAACAAGCAAAGGCGAAATCGTAAATGGCACTCCTAAACCAGTTAATAAGGCTATCAACGATTTTGATGTAAAACAAAAAAAGGGAAAGTGTGAATGTTTATCAAACTATTACAATTTTAGTAATAACAATAAATTTCGCGTAACAGGAAAAATGGTTAATGAAGATGGAGAGCCAATTGAAGGAGGAGAAATTTTAGCATGGGATGAATGGTGGATTAATCATCATGTAACAACAACAAAAGCAGATGGCACTTTTGAATTATACAGTGAATATTCTTTTTATCATTGGATGATTGCTGGGCCGTTATACGATCGTATACGTGGCGACTTTAAGCCAGATACAGCAACAATCGGGAACGATGGTGTTCCAACATTAAAAATGGGAACGATAACACTTAAGAAGCTTAATGTATCAGCTGTTCAATAATACAAAGGCGTTTCGAAAACGAAGCGTGATTGGTTAGTTGGACTTTTATCTACACTTCTTAAGGTACCTTCTTTTTCGAGTGATAAATAATTATTGGTAAATGTTTGTATTACAAAACTTCCGTCGGGCTTTTTCAATAATCTAAATCGCTCCCAATCACCAAAACCATCGCGATTAGCAACCATTAAACCATTATCATAAAATTCGGCACAAGCATACTTACCAGTAGTTGCACGAAAAATAGAATAGGTCTCATCAATTTGTGCGTATTCAAACAACTCCCCATCATATTGATTTTCTCCACTAGCCATTAGTTTATCGCCATGGTCTTTATCAATTCTCAAATACTTGCCATTAGCACATTTTATTTTTACATAACTACGATGAAGAAAATTAGCTTTATCCTCACTAACAACAATAACATCGTTGATGGATTTATTATTTGCGGTTAGCCATACCGTTAGAGAATCTAACCCCTCACCATTTAAAAATCCTTTGTATTTATCAGGGTAAAGTCCTGTATAAGCATTAACACAGGGCACATTTAAATCCTGACAAGCAATCATTACATCTAAATGTGCAAATGCCTCTTGACCTAATAAATTATAGTGCTGATAAGCTATTGCCTTATTACCGGTAATATATTTCTGTATACAATCTTTAGTTTCTTGTTCGCGCTTTTGTACTTCCTGCTTTTGATATCGACGTTCCCAATAAGATGTTGAATTATCGATGATGACTAAGAGTGGTAGTAGTAGCAAAAGATTTTTCCATTTACTAGTTTCATAAACTTTTAAAACTGCCACCATCAAGAGTACAATCAAAATTATTTGGGCATTGATGATACGATTGATTGATCGAATAGATCCGAATCCCGGCAGGTTATAAAATAA
>CAMBYJ010000051.1 GCA_945872015.1 Chitinophaga pinensis
AAATAAAAAACTCCACGATCCCATTTATTCTATTTATGGTTTTGTGAGAGTGGCTGATGAGATTGTAGATACATTCCACGGACATAACAAAACTGATTTGCTATCTAAATTTAAAGCTGATACTTATGAAGCGCTAGAAAATAAAATCAGTACTAATCCGGTATTGCATGCTTTTCAACATGTTGTACATCAGTACCAAATTGATTACGATTTAATTGAGGCCTTTTTGAAAAGTATGGAAATGGATCTTTACCATTCAACTTATGATGATGGTAAATACAGCGAATACATTTATGGTTCTGCAGAGGTTGTTGGCTTGATGTGTTTGAAGGTTTTTTGCAATGGTGATGAGGCAGAATATAATCGTTTGAAAGCGCCGGCAAAGCATTTAGGTGCCGCATTTCAAAAAGTGAATTTTTTACGTGACATGAAGAGCGATTACGCTGAACGCGGCAGAGTATATTTTCCTGAAGTTGATTTCAACTTTTTCTGCGATAGCACGAAGTTAAAGTTAGAACAAGAAATTGAAGAAGATTTTAAGCTTGCTTATGAAGGAATTAAGCAGCTTCCTGTTGAAGCGCGCTTTGGAGTATATGTAGCCTATATTTATTATCAGGCCTTACTTCGCAAAATCAAGCAAGTACCTGCATCAACTATTAAGGATGCTCGTATTCGGGTTCCCAACAAACAGAAGTTCGCTTTATTGCTGTCATCTTGGTTCCGTTTTCAATTAAATGTGATTTAATACGCATTTTTTACTCTCTAAAAGGCAACTTTTTTTTCTTTATTACGAATAAGGGCAGATTAAAATCTAATAAATCTGTAGTCACCCTTATTATTAATGCTTTCGAAATCAAAATATGTTTTACATAAATCGCTTTCCATTTTAACATGGACGGTGTTTTATGTATTGATATTAAGTAATCAATCAGCATTTGCAACACACTCTGCTGGAGCTGATATAAAATACAAATACCTTTCGGGAAATCAGTATGAAGTGACAGTTACTTTCTATCGCGATTGTGGTGGAGTAGCTGAACCGAATAGCGTTTCTGTGAATTGTAAATCGCAAAATGGGAATTTCAATTTCAATGCAACAGCCAATAAAGTTAGCGGTGTTAATGGACAAGAAATAACACTCCCGTGCAGCAGCAACCCAACAACTTGTAGTGGCGGTGTAACAACTGGAATTAAAAAATGGGTTTATTCAACAGTTGTAACATTACCATCGCAACAAAGTGACTGGACATTTAGCTATAGCATCTGCTGCAGAAATTGTTCGATAACAACTATCAGTAGTCCGTGTGCATCTACTTCCGTTTTGTACGTAGAAGCAAAGCTTAACAATTTACTATCAATCAATAATTCATCGCCTGACTTTACAAATAGTCCCGTAGCTTTTGTTTGCCTTGGACAAAACTTCAACTACAATCACGGAGTAGTAGAAGCTGATGGCGATTCGTTGTTTTATGAATTGATAACACCAAAAACAGGAGCGAATTCAGCAGTAAATTTTATTGCACCGTCAACTTTAACAAATCCAGTTTCATCTTCTACACCATTTACTTTAAACAGTATTAATGGCGATATCAATTTTACTCCTAATCAAATGCAAATTGGAGTAATGGCCATTCGAATTAAAGAATATCGCAACGGACAATTTATAGGAAGTGTTATTCGCGATATGCAAGTATACACGCAAATCTGTACTAATAATTTACCTACACTTTCTGGTATAAATGGTGGAAATAATTTCACGACATCAATATGTGCTAATCAACAAATTTGTTTTACAATTAACTCCATCGATCTTGATAACAGTCAATCGATAACATTAAATTGCAACAATGGAATTCCAAATGCAAGTTATGTTATTACACCTGGCACTCGACCAAGTTTAACTTTTTGCTGGACACCAACAGCTTCAGACATTAGCAATATTCCGCACACATTTACCATTACCGTAAAGGATGATGCTTGTCCTACAAATGGAGCGCAAACGTTTTCGTATTCGATTTTAGTTAATGGTCCGCAGTTTATAATTGCATCTTCAAATAATAATTGCAACAGTGCTGCTGGCTCACAATTGTCCATTAATTCACCTATTGGCTCTTCCTATTCATACTTATGGAATAATGGTGCTACCACATCGTCAATTTCAAATGCAGCTTTAGGAACATACTCGGTTACAGCTACTGATCAAAGTGGATGTAGCGTTAACCAAACATTTAATCTAACGACTAACAGTATCGCAGTAACGCCAAGTATTATTCAACCTACATGTCAGGGCTTAAACAATGGCGCTATATCATTAACAATAACAGGAGGAACTGCACCGTACAATTATATTTGGAACAATGGCGCCACAACAAAAGACATTCAGCAATTAACTGCCGGAAACTATAGTTTAGTTGTAACAGATGCAAATGGATGTACTAAGAATGTAACTTATCAATTAAATAATAATTCTACATTATCACTTAGTCATACATCAGGAAATGTAAGTTGTAGCAATAGTAATAATGGATGGATTAACGTAATTGCTTCAGGAGGAAGCAATCCATATACGTATCAATGGAACAACGGACTTGTAACAAGTGCAATCAATAATTTAAGTACGGGTATTTACTCATTAACATGTACAGACGCTAACGGCTGCCAGGCGACAACAGCTGTAACAATTACAGGAACACAAGATAGCATAGATGTTACTTTTAATGTAAGTGATGTTAAATGCTTTGGTGATAGTACTGGATCAATCAATACAACAATAAATGGTGGCAATGCTCCATTTACATACTTATGGAATAATAATCAAGCAACAGCAAGCATTACTAATTTACAACAAGGGATTTACTCAATTACAATTACGGATGCTAACGGATGCGCCATAACTAAAAGTGTAAGTATATCACAACCAATTGCGCCCTTACAAATCAATGTAAGCGTTTATAATATTACGTGCAAGGGTGATTCTACAGGAGCCCTCGAATTATTTGTCAGTGGCGCATTAGGCAATTACACCTATTTATGGAGTAACGATTCAACTACAAAAAGAATAGAAAAATTATCGGCAGGCACATATAGTGTAACTGTTTCCGATATAAATGGATGTTCACTTTATAAATCATATCAGATTAATGAACCTGATAGTGCTTTAACATTAACAATATCGAACAATATTACTCCTTGCTCATCGAATAGCAATTCAATAATTACAGCTCACATTACAGGAGGACAAGCGCCTTATAACTATCAATGGAATACCGGAGCAACTACAGCTTCGATAAACATTAATTCAATTGGCAGTTACACACTAACATTATCTGACGCTAACGGTTGTTCAAGAATTCAAACAACAGCAATTAATAGCAACTCGACTCCAATCTCGATAATACCTGTTTCTCAAAACATAAATTGTGCAACCGGTGAAACAGGATTAATTACCATAAACGTGAGTGGTGGAACAGCTCCATATCAATATCAATGGAATAATGGCAGCAATAACAACACAATAAATAATATTAGTGCTGGTAGTTACACTTGTATAATTACAGATGCAAACGGATGTACGAAAGAGTTTACTAAAACCATTATCGATATAACAAGCGTACATGCACAGGTGTTAGCTAATAATGAAATATGCGTTGGAGAATACGCATCTCTTAAATGTGACTCTTTACCTTCATCAACTTATCAGTGGTATTATAACAATGAGCCATTAATTGGTGCAACAGCATCATCCTTCACCACTCCAGTTGGAGGAACCTACTATGTTATTATTACTAACGCATGTGGCGTTTACCAATCCAACAATCTAGAAATAATTGTTCACGCATTAAATCATGTACAAGTTAATAGCGACTTAATTATTTGTCAAGGAGAAAGTGCTCAATTACATGCATCAGGAGGTGCAAGTTATCAATGGACACCAGCGGTAAATATTGACAATGCAAATTTTTCAGACCCAATAGTAACTCCTGATTTTTCTACCGATTATACAGTAACTATTACTGATCAATATGGATGCACAGCGACTGCAACGGTAAAAGTATCTGTTATGTGTGACTCGATAGATGCTCCAAATGGATTCTCTCCAAACAATGATGGCATCAATGATTATTTCAATGTTAAAGGAATTGAAGATTTTGAAGGCAATGTTGTTTTCATTTATAACAGATGGGGCAGTTTAGTTTTTAAACAAAAAAATTATGATAATAAATGGGATGGCAAGTGCAATGTGAACGGAGCATTAATGGGCCAAGACTTACCAGAAGGAACGTACTATTTCCTGATTGATTTAAATAATGAAGGTAAACCGTTAAATGGTTACGTAGTACTAAAAAGATAAATTAGAAGATGAAATTGATTAAACATATTATTCTACTCGTGTTATTGATTAGCACAACTGAGACATTTGCTCAGTTTGAGCCTCAATTCACGCAGTATATGTTTAACGAAACATTCATTAATCCTGCTTATGCCGGAAGTCGTGATCATGCCGCATTTACTGCTGCTTATCGCAACCAATGGGTTGGAATGGATGGAGCTCCAAAAACGCAAACTTTCAGCGGACATATGCCTTTCAAAAATCAGAAGTCTGCTTTTGGATTAAGCATCATGAATGATGAAATTTCTGTTATACAAGACTTCTATATTTTCGGAACATATGCTTATCGCATTCATTTACCAAAAGGAAATTTAGCAATGGGATTACAAGGAGGAATTGTTAATCATCAGGAAAAATTAGGCGATATAAAAACACAGGACATTGGCGACAATACCTTTTTAGGTACTCCAAGAATTACAGTTCCTAATACTGGATTCGGAATTTATTACAACCAGCCTAATGCATACATTGGTTTATCAATTCCAAGAATGATAACTAATAAAGTAGATCCTTCAACAAGTAAATCATTAAACACGGTGAACATCGATAACTGGCATTATTTCATGATGGGTGGTTATGTACATCCAATTAATGATGGAGTAAAAATCAAAGCAACTTTCATGTTAAAGGGTGTAAAGGGTGCTCCTGTTTCCACCGACTTTGGCGCTCATGTTTTATTTAGTGAATGTATCTGGCTTGGAACAAACTATAGAGCAAAAGATTCGTGGGCTGCACTATTATCAATGCAAATTAACAAGCAATTACGAATGGGTTACTCATTTGATTATACCATCAGTCAGCTGAAACGAGTAAATTCAGGCACACACGAAATAACTATTGGCTACGATTTATCTTTTGACAAAAACGATGTAGTCACACCTAGGTACTTTTAACAATGCGAGGCTTCCTATTTTTACTTTCGATTGCATATTGTCTTCCATTATTTGCTCAGCAAAAATCAATTGAACTTGCCAATAAATTTTATTCACAGGGTAATTACATTAATGCAATTGAGTGCTATGAAAAATGCGATGCCAATGATTTTACAATTGAAATAAAAAAGAAAATCATTAATTGCTATCGTTTAACTAATCAATTATCAAAATCGGAATTGTATTTAAGCGATATATGCACTTCAACAAAAGATAGAATTTATTGCAATTACTATTTGAATTTGTTAATGCAAAAAAGAGATTACGAAAAAATCAAATCGCTTTCTGAAAAAGGAATTTTCGACGTTGATTTTCCCGTCTTGAAAAATAAAATTCAAGCTTTATACAACGACACTGCCAACTATAAAATTTCCGCATTGAAAATCAATTCTGAATTTGCGGATATGGGAATTGTGCAATACAAAAACGGATTTGTTTTTTGTTCGAGCAGGCCTACAAATGCTGTTGTTGAAAGAAAGCATACATGGACAAATCAGTCATTTTTAAAATTGTTTTATTGTGAAAATGTAAACGAAAATTGGTCAGAGCCAATGCTTTTTAACGCTGACATTAAAAGCAAATACAACATAGGGCCTTTATGTTTCAGTAACAAAGGGAAAGAACTTTGGGTAACAGAAAATTATTCAGCCAAAGAACACTTATCATCAGAAAAAAAGTACAAATTAAAAATTGTTCATTACAAACTGATTGACTCAAAATGGACCAAACAAAAGGATTTTATATTTAACAATTCTAATTACAATGTAGCGCACCCTGCGGTTAGTGAAGATGGAAATACCATTTACTTTTCAAGCGATAAGCCCGGTGGTTTTGGAGGGATGGATATTTATGTATCACACAAAACAAAAAAGGGTTGGAGCACACCAGTTAATTTAGGTGCACAGATAAACACAATTGGAAATGAAGTATTCCCTACCCTATTATCAGATGGTACAATTTACTTTTCTTCGGACGGATTGATTGGCTTAGGAGGATTAGATTTATACATCTCAAAAAACATTAATGATAATTTCTTAGCACCAGTTAATATTGGTGCTCCACTGAATTCAGCTGCAGATGATTTTCATTTAATAAACGATGTTAAAAATGGATGTGGCTATTTATCTTCCAACAGAATAAAACTTGGATTAAATGATGATATCTTTAAGTTTATTAAATCAGAATCAAAAGAAACACTACAATCAAAGCCAGATACGTTAACAAACGAACCCAAAGTTGATGTTAGTACTAAAAGAAAAATCACACTAGTTGACAAATTAGAAAACACACCAATTACCGGTGTAAAAGTAATCGATGATAAAAACAATGTGATTAGTTTTTCTGATAGCAATGGAATAATTTTTATTGATAGTAGTTATTATAAAATTAAACTTTCCAAAGACGGATATAGCGCCAAAGAAATCATATTTAATGCATTTACAAACGACAATAAATTCGAACTAAAAAAGCATGAAGGATTAGCAAATTCATCCTGGTATAAAATTATTTATTACGATCTTGACAAAAGTGATATCCGAAATGATATGATCAATGAAATGAATGAAACCGTTGAGTTTTTACTTGCAAATCCTGAATTAAAAATTACTATCACATCATTCACTGATAGCCGTGCCAGTGCAAACTACAATGAGAGGCTATCGCAACGCAGGACAACCTCAATAGAACAGTTTTTATTATTGCATGGTATACCCAAAAAGCAAATTGCAAAATCGGTCTGGATGGGTGAAGGAATATTGGTAAATAACTGTGGAGATAATTTACCGTGTAGTGAAAATATGCACCAACTAAACCGCAGAACTGAAGTTTTCGTGAGCGGAATAGTTAAATAAAAAATCAGTACTATTTTTTAGTAGTTTAGCAATCAGATATATGATCAAAGCTGTCGCTGCATTTCTATTCATTTTGCTTTTTACTAATGGCTATTGCCAGAATAAGGATGTATTTTCCAAAGGTGAATTTGGAATAAAATCAAGTGTAAAGAGCTTTTTTCAAGAGGAGAAAAAAATATGGACGAGTCCTTTTAGGATTAAAAAGAATGACCTCAATTATATTTTACCAGCAGCTGCAGGTTTAGGCTTTATCTATTCTATTGACCAGCCAATTCGACGTGAAATTTCGTATTTCAACAATCATTATTCTTCCGTTAATTCATTTAACAAAAACATTACTTACTTAGGTGGACCTACGGCTACTATTGGCATATCATCATTGTTTGTTTTAAACGGTTTAATTTTCAATAATCATAAAAGCATTGAAACAGGCTATCTATCATCAAAGGCGGTTGTACACGCAGGACTAGTAGTAATTGTATTAAAAACAATTGCAGGTAGAGAACGACCTTTTTACAATGACAATAAAGGTCGATTTCATATTTTTACGAAACTAGAAGAAGGATCTGCATTTCATTCATTTCCTTCGGGACATACGATAATGGCATTTTCGATGGCTACTGTTGTTGCAAAAGAGTATCGAGATAAAAAATGGGTGGGCATAACATCCTATGGCCTCGCATCTTTAGTTGGCTTGTCAAGAATTAGCTTAGATAAACATTGGGCTTCTGATGTATTAATAGGAAGTATTTTAGGTTATGCAATAGGTAATTTCACCTATAAACAACATCAGCATCGATG
Source organism: Chitinophaga pinensis (assembly GCA_945872015.1). GTDB lineage: Bacteria > Bacteroidota > Bacteroidia > AKYH767-A > OLB10 > CAINEC01. Next base: position 7,974 of record CAMBYJ010000051.1, read on the forward strand.
GCATGTTATTCCATCGGCTAATACAAAAAGTGTAACTTTAAACCTTATCAAAAATATTTAAATGAAAAAGAAATTCATCAGCATCTGCACAATTAGTGCATTATTTTTTGCAGGTTGTACATCAAACAATACATCACAAGAAAGCTGTAAAAATGAGGGAGACATAAATCCGAATGGATCTAGTGAACTTTCACTTATAATGCGTAAGATGGCTACCCATTTAGCAGAAAACCGTGATGCTTTAAAAGCAGGTAAAGGAATAGTAGCAGCACCAAAAGAAATCGACAATTTGCTTACTGCAAAAAAAACAGATGAAGAAATTGATAAAACAATTTATGATGGATATGCTAAGCTATACCAGCAGCGAATTATCGAATTTAATAAAACTGCAAGTGCTCCTGACAGCTTAAAAATTATGGCGCATAACAATCTTGTAAGTACATGCAGAGATTGTCACAGTAATTTTTGTCCAGGACCGATGGTAGTCATAAATCAATTAGATATAAAATAAAAAATCCCCGAGTTGCCTCGGGGATTTTTTTGTGTATTTAGAATTTTAATAATCCCAAAGTCCTATTTCGAAATTCAACATTTCTTGTTTGATTTTATCAGCTTCTAATAAGCGATCCATAGGAGTAGTTCTGTAAGTATCTATTGGTCGGTCGTAGATATTCTCCTCTTTTGTAATAAAGCTGTTAAACATACGCTTCGTAAAGATGTCGTCAAATGTTAAACGCTGTGAAGAATTATAACGGTTACCAACTTCAGAATGAACCAATGCCGAACGACCTTCAGGAAAATAAACCCAGAACAATGGTTTTGTTAATTTCTCATCTAATCCTTCTTTTTTCACTTCGATCACAGGACAAATTCCGATAATTCTCACATCCATTACAGAACGTTGTTTATCGAAGAACCACTCTTCCTTCATGTTATATCTAGTAACACGGTCTGAGTTAAATGGCTCTACTGAATCAATCATAACGATATAATCAGGATTATCTGGATCTGGTCTTGATTCGATATGTACTGAATCTCCACTAATAACTTTAGAGAACTCAGTAGCTGTTAAGGGCATTGTAAACTGATCATCAATTGATGAATACGCAGTAACAGAACCTTCTTTTACAGCATCAATCAAAGTAAGAATGAGATTTTTACGATCTCTTGAAGAACTTCCACCACTACCATCAGCAAGAGGAAATCTTAATGGGGCATTAATCTTCTCATGCAAATCGATTGCACGCCAGACTCTTTTTGACCACATTACATCTGCCTCTCTTAAAGGAGGATAAGGAACTACCTTCCTGTCCATCGCACTTTCTCTACGATAGATATGCTCTCTGTCTTCAATTCCTCCAGAAAGGATACTATTTTGAGCAGAAGCCCACTGAATAGATACTGAAAACAATACTGCTAATAAGATGAACTTTTTCATTGTCATTATTTTTTATCGTTTTTACAATGTTGGATGGTTCAGGTTGGTTGAATTATTAATTTACCGTAAGTATAATTGATTCCAATGATTTAGTTTGACCAGCAACTGACCCTACGATATTATCGATAAGAACTTTATCACCAGGCTTACAAGCTTGCATAGCCGCTTTCATGTTTGATGTAAACGCACTACTATTAGAAGGATCGTCAACTAAATTAGCTCTTGACTATCAAAACCAGCCACAGCATCCGGTAGCCAAG
>CAMBYJ010000052.1 GCA_945872015.1 Chitinophaga pinensis
ATCAGTGAAGATGATGTTCCATTTTCATTAATCTTTTCAATGGATAATTTCCTGGTTAATCATTGGAGAATTTCTCCCGAAAATGTGATTATTCCGTCAATGGCAGCTCAGTTTAATTTAAACTTCTCAGATGATAGCATTTATACTGCTAGTCCAACTTTCTTCTCTATAAATAAATTGCTGGTGAATTTTCAAATGGCTTATGCACGAGGTAAGCAAGGATATATCACGCTAAATGCTGGTTTTGATACACCAGAAGCACAAGCATTATTCGATGCATTGCCTCAAGGTATGTTTTCTAGTTTTGTTGGATTTAAAGCAAATGGCGGATTAAATTATGCACTTCGTTTTCATCTTCCATTCGAAAATCCTGATGCATTAGATTTTGATTCTAAATTAACCCCGTCGAAGTTTTCTGTTTCTAGCTGGGGTAATGGTGGTTTTACAAAATTAAACTCTTCGTTTTCGTTTACTGCTATGGATGGAAGTAGATCTGTTCGTTCGTTTTTAGTTGGACCTGAAAATCCGAGTTTTGTTCCATTGCCTAATATATCACCATATTTACAAAATTGTGTACTCACTTCTGAAGATCCAAGTTTCTTTAATCATGGTGGATTTGTAGATGAATCGTTTAAGCAATCTATAGCCACAAATTATAAAAAAGGACGATTCGTGCGAGGTGGTAGTACCATCTCTATGCAACTTGTTAAAAATGTATTTTTAAGTCGTAATAAGACAATTTCACGTAAACTCGAAGAGGTTCTGATTGTTTGGTTAATTGAGCGCAATCGACTGGTCTCAAAAGAGCGAATGTTTGAGGTGTATTTGAATGTTATTGAATGGGGACCAAACGTCTATGGAATAGGTGAAGCCTCCAATTATTATTTTGAAAAATCTCCTTCGGCCTTAAATCTTCAAGAATCTTGCTTCTTGTCCAGCATTATTCCGCATCCAAAGTATTATAAATCAGCTTTCGATTCTTCAGGTACGTTTTCAAATTCTATGAAGAACTATTATAGAATGATAACCAATAGATTGGTAACGCGAGAAAAGATAACTGCGGCAGAGGTTGATACTAATTTTGCCCCTTTGCATTTATCTTCAGCATGCTTGAATTATCTGATGCCACCTGATACAACAGCTGTTGATTCACTTGAAGTTATTACTCCTTTGGAAATCATAGAATAAGTAATTTTAGTGTTTGATAGTATCACAATCATTAGGGTATCCTATTCTCTAAAATTGTCCTTTTCTCACAACAATAATGTTAAAAAACTGCAGTTTTAGTTAGTAACTTACCCTCACGAAATCGTTAATTTTGAAATTCGTGTCGTGTTAGTTTACGACCTTTGTAAAAATTAATTTTAATTGAAGATTTAAGATGGCGAAAAAAAATGAATTAACAATTGATCATAATTATACCGAAGATAGTATTCAAAGTCTTGATTGGAAACAACATATCCGTTTACGTCCCGGCATGTATATCGGAAAGTTGGGCGATGGTTCAAGTAAAGATGATGGGATTTATGTCTTGCTAAAAGAGGTTGTCGATAATTGTATCGACGAATATGTGATGGGCTATGGTAAGAAGGTAGAAATCGAAGTAAAAGATGGTCGTTGTAGAATTCGTGATTATGGTCGCGGAATTCCTTTAGGTAAAGTGGTAGAGTGCGTTTCTAAGATTAATACAGGTGGTAAGTATGATAGTCAGGCGTTTCAAAAGTCTGTTGGACTAAACGGAGTAGGGACGAAGGCTGTTAATGCATTATCAGCATATTTTAGAGTTCAAGCCGTTCGCCAAGGTAAAACTACTTGGGCAGAATTTGAAAGAGGTGAGCTAACGGCAACTAAAAATGAATTGCCTACTAGCCTTGCTGATGGTACCGAAGTTTCTTTTGATTGTGATGGTGAAATATTTACTGATTACCATTATCGTATGGATTACATCGAAACGATGGTGCGTAATTACACTTTTTTAAATGTAGGATTAACAATTGTTTTCAACGGACAAGAATACAGATCTGAAAATGGATTGTTGGATTTGTTAAATACGCATATCAGTGATGAACCTCTTTATCCTGTTATTCACCTGCGTTCAAAAGATATTGAAATTGCGTTCACGCATACTACTGGCTACGGAGAAGATTATTATTCTTTCGTGAATGGTCAGCATACAACACAAGGTGGAACTCACTTAGCAGCATATCGCGAAGCATTGGTAAAAACAGCTCGTGATTTCTACGGAAAAGATTTTGATCCTGCTGATGTTCGTACTTCAATAACAGGAGCCATTAGCGTGAGAATTCAAGAGCCCGTTTTTGAATCGCAAACAAAAACTAAGTTAGGTTCGCAAAATACACATCCTGGTGGTCCATCATTGCGTACATGGATTGTTGACTTTGTAAGTAACCAACTAGATAACTATCTACATAAGCATCCAGAAACAGCAGAAGCGTGGAAGAAGAAAATTCTTCAGAGCGAGAGAGAGCGAAAAGAAATTGCTGGAATTAAAAAGCTTGCTAACGAAAGGGCCAAGAAGGCGAATCTTCATAATAAAAAACTTCGCGATTGTCGCGCACATCTAACGGACATGCGTAACCCCCAACGCATGGATACAACCTTGTTTATAACGGAGGGAGATTCAGCATCGGGTTCTATCACCATCGCACGTGATGTAAATACACAAGCCGTATTTAGTTTAAAAGGAAAGCCGCTTAACTGCTTCGGACTAACAAAGAAAATTGTTTACGAAAATGAAGAGTTTAATCTTTTGCAAAATGCATTAAGCATTGAAGATGGACTTGAAACATTGCGTTATAATCGAATTGTGATTGCTACCGATGCCGATGTGGATGGTATGCATATTCGTTTGTTGCTTTTAACGTTCTTCTTGCAATTCTTTCCTGAGTTGGTGAAAAATAATCACGTTTACATTTTACAAACGCCGTTGTTCCGTGTGAGAAATAAAAAGGAAACGATTTATTGCTACAGCGATATGGAACGACAACTCGCTATTCAAAAGTTAGGTGCTAAACCTGAGATAACGCGATTCAAGGGACTAGGTGAAATTTCTCCTGATGAATTTAAAAACTTCATCGGAAAGAAAATTCGACTTGATCCTGTTACCTTGCAAGGTGAATCATCATTACATAGTTTGTTGGATTATTACATGGGTAAAAACACTCCCGATCGTCAGGAGTTTATTATAAGCAATCTTCGTATAGAGGAGGAGTTAGAGCCTACGGAAGAAAAAGAAATTGTTGAACTGGAAGGGGCTGAATAATAGTTTTAAAAATGCAAAAAGATTTGGATAATTCGAAAGATAAAAGAGAAGAGCAACATGGTCAGGTAGGAACCATGTATCAAAATTGGTTTTTAGAGTACGCATCGTATGTAATCATGGAGCGTGCAGTACCTTATCTCGATGACGGTGTGAAACCTGTACAGCGAAGAGTGTTGCATTCTATGTGGGAGCTAGAAGATGGACGCTATAATAAAGTTGCTAATATCATCGGACATACAATGAAGTATCATCCGCATGGTGATGTTTCTATTGGTGATGCCTTGGTGCAAATTGGTCAGAAGAATTTATTAATTGATACACAAGGTAACTGGGGAAATATTTATACAGGCGATAGCGCAGCAGCTTCACGTTATATTGAAGCTCGCCTAAGTAAGTTTGCTTTAGAGGTTTTATATAATCCTAAAACTACCATCTGGCAATCATCTTATGATGGAAGAAATAAAGAGCCTGTTGCATTGCCAGTGAAATTTCCATTGTTATTGGCAATGGGTGTTGAAGGTATCGCTGTGGGATTAGCATGTAAGATTTTACCTCATAATTTTATAGAGCTCATTGAAGCATCTATTGATTCCCTGAAAGGTAAGAAAGTTGATCTTGTTCCTGATTTTCCTACAGGTGGAGTGGCCGATTTTTCAAAGTATAATGATGGACTAAGAGGTGGTCGTATAAGAGTGCGTGCAGTTATCGAAAAGAAGGATAAAAAGACATTAGTAATAAAAGAAATTCCTTTTGGTACAACTACATCAAGTCTGATTGATTCTATACTTTCTGCTAACGATAAAGGAAAAATAAAAGTTAAAAAAGTAGAAGATAATACTGCTGCAAATGTTGAGGTAGTTATTCATCTTCATCCAGATTCTTCCGAAGATATTGAGAAAGCAATTGAAGCGCTTTATGCATTTACCGATTGCGAAATCAGTATTTCTCCAAACTCATGTGTTATCCTCGATGGTAAGCCCCAGTTTTTATCAGTAAATGAAATTTTACGACTTACAGCTCTTAATACAATGGAGTTGTTGAAACGTGAATTGCAAATTCGTTTAGGTGAATTAGAGGAGAACTGGCATTTTAGCTCATTAGAAAAAATCTTCATTGAGAAAAAAATCTATCGTAACATCGAAGATTGCGAGACGTGGGAAGCTGTGATGGAAACAATTCATAAAGGATTGAAGCCTTACAAGAAGTTATTCTATCGTGATATTACCGATGAAGATGTAGTTCGCTTGACAGAAATTAAAATTAAGCGTATCTCTAAGTTTGATGCGTTTAAAGCTGATGAGCATATCAAAGGATTAGAAGATGAAATCAAAGCAGTAAAATACGACTTAGATAACATCAAGAACTATACAATCAATTTCTACAAGAACTTATTAAAGAAATATGGTAAGGGTAGAGAACGTAAAACGCAAATTAGCGAGTTCGAAACAATCGTAGCATCTAAAGTAGTTATCAATAATGCAAAGCTCTATGTTAATCGTGCAGAAGGCTTCGTTGGAATTGGATTAAAGAAAGATGAGTTTGTTGCCGATTGTTCGGATATAGATGACGTTATAGCGTTTACTTCGGATGGAAAAGTAATGGTAACAAAGGTTGCTGATAAATCCTACGTTGGAAAAGATATTATTCATGTTGCTGTATTTAAAAAGGAGCAAGAAGAAAATACTGTCTATAATTTGATTTATCAAGATGGTTCTAAAGGAGCAATCATGATGAAGCGTTTTACTATTGGTGGTGTTACACGAGATAAAGCTTACGATTTAACAAAAGGATTATTAGGCTCTCGAATTCTTTATCTTTCAGTAAGTACACCTGAAGATGGGCCGACAGTAATTGTTAAGTTGAAACCAAAACCTAAATTGAGAAATCTGGAATCGATAATTTATTTCGGCGGACAAATTATCAAAGGTCGTGGTGTGCAAGGAAATGTAGTAACCAAATTCCCAATTCTGAAAGTTGTTGAAGCTAGCGCTGATCAGGTAACTCAATTAAGAAAGAAGCAACCAGATTTGTTTTTGCCTCCTTCAAAAGAAGATAAATCACAAATGAAATTGGAGATTTAATGTTTGTTGTCTCTAACAATTTTTTATTCACTATAGCTCTGGATTGTATTCAGGGCTATAATTTTTTGGAACCATTTGCGCTCTATCTGAAAAAATATTTTCAAGCTAATCCTAAACTCGGTTCTCGTGATCGAAGAAATATTCGTCAGCTTTGTTATGCATGGTGGCGTTTAGGTAATGCAGGTAAAGAATATTCTGATGTTGAACGCATGTCCATAGCGATGTATCTTTCTTATGAGCAAATTGATGGATTTAGTGAACGTATTTTTAAAGATGAAAAATTAATTAATTCAATTCTTTTACATCCAAAGTTGAAATATGGTTTATTACAGCAATTGTATTCGTTGGATTTAAAATCATCTGATGTTTTTCCATTCTGTGATTTAGTTGAAAGCGAGTTGCCGTTGGATGATTTTATTTATGATGGTTTTCTGAGACGGAATTTGTGGATTCGTATCAAAGAAAGATTTGAAAAAGAAACACTATCATCTTTTGAGAATAATAAAGTTGATTTTAAAATTCATGCTTCATCAAATTTATCAATGCAGTTACCCGATGATTTTGATGTAATAAATTCTGAACCTTTTATTAAAGGGTGGATTGAAATTCAAGATTTATCATCTCAGCAATTGGGCTCTGCTTATGCTCCAAAACCGAATCAAAAATGGCTTGATGCCTGTGCAGCATCTGGTGGTAAATCGTTACAGCTTTTAGATATGCAATCAAGTATCGATTTAACGGTAACGGATATCCGTGAATCAATTTTGACAAATCTTCAACTAAGATTTAAACGAAATCATATTAGGAATTACAAATCAAATGTAGTAGATTGGAGTGATACAAACAGTACTGTATCTCAAAGTGAATCAGAAATGTATGATGCAATAATTGCAGATGTTCCTTGCTCCGGATCAGGAACGTGGGCGCGTACTCCAGATCAAAAACTCTCAATTACAAAGGAGATGATACAAAACTTTTCAGAATTGCAATATAGTATTACGAATAATTTGTTAGCAGTACTTAAAAAGGGTGGAGTACTTTATTATTCCACTTGTTCTGTTTACAAAAACGAAAATATTGATGTAGTAAATAGATTAGTAAATAATCATTCACTTGAATTGGTAGAGCAGAAAATCATTTCAGGAATAGACTCACATGCAGATACAATGTACCTTGCAAAGCTGATAAAAAAGTAAGGTGCTTATCGTAGCTCTAATGTTTTACTACTGCTGAATACACCATCAATGTAAATCTCTGCATTGTAAATACCAACGTTATACTTTTCACCTGCCGACTCCCAGGTCATACAAATATTTGCATTCGCGTTGTTGTAGTCTAACGACTTGCTTAAAGTAAACTGCATTTGACTATTACTTTTAACATCATTAAAACTACCGCTTCCTTGCGCGCGATCTCCAATTACTTTTCCATTAGGAGAAATTAATCTTAAATAAACAGTTCTAGTTCCGCTCTTCGCAATCTTATTCTCTAAAATAGTAAAGCAGATATCAAATTTATTAGTTCGCTTTGCCAATAAAGTTGGTGCGTATTTATCGTTGAATTTTTTCTTCAAACTGCTGATATTAAGATATTCGACTCTTAATATCGACGCAGTATTTACAGTATTCTGTAGGTCTTTTGAAATTTGCTCTACCTTTGTGTTTAAATCCGAATTATCTTTTTTTAACCTTGAATTTTCAGCAAGTAGATTATCGATTTTCTCGAGATATTGATCACGAAGCTTTTTGATTTCTTTCAATTCTTCTAAAAGCTTTTTGTTCAACTGTTCTTTATTACTTTCTGATTTTAATAAGGATGCAATTTTGTATTCATAGGATTGTAAGTCTGTATTAGCTATTGAAAGCAAACTATCCATACGAGCATTTTCTCCTTTATACTGATTCAATTCAGAGTAGGTCTCGTTCAATTCTTTTTCAATATCAACTCTTGCAGTGATTAAACTGTCGCGTTCATTTTTACTTTCACTTATAATTGTATTTTTTGATGAATATTGATAAATATTAAATCCAACAGAAAGCAACAATAAGATGATTAGTAAAAGGTTCGATTTGTTTTTGTTCTCTGACATAATAATAATTTTAAAATGGGTATCGGGCAACGGGACTTATCGATAAATCGCAAAACTCTTTCGCTAAATATTTATAATAACCATACAGCGAAATCATTCCTGCATTATCAGTGCAATACTCGAAGTTAGGAATAAAAACATTCCAATCACTAACATTTACTTCTTCGTGAAGTGCATTTCTGATTCCTTTATTAGCAGAGACGCCTCCAGATATCGCAATGGTTTTTATGTTATGTTCACTCGCAGCTAACTTCAACTTTTTCATTAATGTTTTAATAATAGTATGCTGAATTGATGCACATAGGTCTGCTATGTTTTCTTGGATAAAATCAGGATTCTCTTTGGTTTCCTTCTGCAAAAAGTAAAGTACCGAAGTTTTTAATCCGCTAAAGCTAAAATCAAAACCACCAATATCTGAAATCGGAAATTTGAATCGATTAGGATTACCAGTCTGTGCATGCTTATCTACTTCGGGTCCGCCAGGGTAAGGTAGTTTGAGCATCTTGGCAATCTTATCGAAAGCCTCTCCAGCCGCATCATCAATGGTTTGACCGATAATTTTCATTTTCAAATGCGACTCTACCAATACAAGTTGGGTATGTCCGCCCGAAACTGTCAGGCATAAAAAAGGGAAAGTAGGGTATAATTTCTGTTCATTTTCTCTTGAAGCAAAATTGCCAATAATATGGGCTTGCATATGGTTTACCTCAATCAGTGGAATATCTAGCGCGAGTGAAAGGGATTTAGCAAAAGAACATCCTACGAGCAAAGCGCCAATTAAGCCTGGTCCTCTTGTAAATGCTACTGCTGATAAGTCGCCTGTTGTAATGCCTGCTTCTTTAAGAGCTGCGTCAACTACGGGAATTATTTGCTGCTGGTGTGCTCTGGAAGCAAGCTCAGGCACAACGCCACCATACTTAAGATGGACATCTTGAGTTGATATGATATTCGAACAAACAATACCGTTTTTTGTGACGGAGGCCGAGGTTTCGTCACAAGAAGATTCTATTCCTAAAATATAAACGGGTTTATTGTTCATCTTGCATCACAAAAGTAACATTTGTTCGTTTACTATTTTATAATAATTTTTTAAAAGTTAAAGGAGCAAATTCGTATTTTTGTATATACTTTCTAGAAAGTGAAAATTAAAAAGATAGGAAAAATAGTTGCGTTTGTTTTGCTGGGCTTTGTCTTGCTGTTTTTTTCGTTGAAAATTGCAATCAAATCTCCAACTGTTCAAACATGGGCGGTTAATCTTGTTGGCACTTATTTGAGCAATGAATTAGATTGTAAAGTCTCAGTGGGTGCAGTTGATATAAAGTTTTTCAAAACGGTACAGCTAGATGATGTTTATTTTGCTGATCAGAAAAAGGATACCGTTATTTATGCGCCTGAATTAAATGTAACATTCTCGGCATTTAGTATTCCCAAGCAACGTATTATCGTAAGTGAGGTAGAGTTGAATCGTGCTCGTATTGGTCTTGTTCGTTATGCTAATCCACGCGACTTTAACATCGATTTTATCATTGATTATTTTTCATCTTCAGAAAAGAAAAAAACGAAGCCGCAAAAATGGGATTTGAAAATTGAAGATGTAAAGCTAACCGATAATGTTATTTCTTATCGTGATCTTAAATACAACGAACCAACATCATGCATTAATTGGGATGATGCCTATTTTACAAATTTAAACTTGCATATAACGGATATTATTCCTGATACGAACATCACAACACTTAATATACGACAGCTATCGCTCAAAGAGAAAAGCGGATTTATTGTTAATTCTTTCTCATCGAAGGTAACGCTTAGTGATGGGCTATTTGATTTTAAAAGTTTAGCTGTTAAAACACCTTACAGTGATATTTTCTGCGACTTTAACATGAAGTATGCTTCAATAGAAGATTTTGAAGATTTTATCAATAAAGTAAATTGCAAAGGACAAATCTATGATAGTAAAGTATCTTTTAAAGATTTGAAATTCTTTTCGAGTGAGTTGAAAGATGTGGATGAGTCGATTTATATTTCTGGAACATACAAGGGCACGGTTAGTAAATTCAAAACTAAAAATTTAGTATTGAAGTTTACAGATAATCTTTATTTCAGAGGTAATGTAGCAATGACAGGTTTGCCAGATATTGAATCTACTTCAATGTTTATTGAGGCAAGTGATTTATGCGTTAATAAAAAAGATGTAGAGTCGCTACCACAATACC
>CAMBYJ010000053.1 GCA_945872015.1 Chitinophaga pinensis
CGTCATATACTTATTCAAATACACCAACATATACGCATAATACGCATTGGGATTATTTCATTAATCACCTTTCAACAACGTCACTAAATTCGTATACAGTTGCTGGAGGTAGTACATCTGCTAATCATCCTTTCGGAACAGCTAATAACCTATCAAAGTCACAATATCTGTGGCGCGCATCAGAACTAACGGCTGCGGGTATGGGTGCTGGTAATATTACAGGATTAAATTTTTATTTGCAAAATGTAGGTTCGCCTTTTAATAAGCTAACAATCCGAATGAAAATGGTTACTGCAGATACAATTACTACTTCTAATGCAAGTAATGCAGGTTTTACAACGGTTTATAGCAAAGGACATGATTTTGCACCTAATACTGCCGGATGGAGAAATATTCAGTTAACAAATTCATTTAACTGGGATGGTGTATCTAACTTGATAATTGAAGTGTCTTTTGATAATGCAAATACTGGTGTAGATAATATAGTACAATCTGCTGTAACAAGTTTTAAGTCGGGAGTTACCACTGCATCTAATGATCGTACGCTAAAAACACATTATGCTTCATATGTTGAAGTGCCTGTTAATCCTGATTTAGCAGCAATTGATTCTTTTATCACAGTTTCTTTTTGGGCTTACGGCGATGCAGCTTTACAACCAATGAATGGTACAACGTTCGAAGCTGTTGACTCAAGTGGAAATCGTATCATCAATTCTCATACACCTTGGTCTGATTCCAAAGTATATTGGGATGCAGGTGCACTTGGTAGCAGCTATGATCGAATTTCAAAATCGGCAACTGCAGCTCAGATTAAAGGACAATGGAATTACTGGACCTTTACCAAAAACTGTGTAACTGGATCAATGAAAATTTTCTTGAATGGTGCTACATTCTTTACTGGTGGAGGAAAAACTAAATTAATGGCCGGCATCGATAAATTCAGAATTGCTAAAGGAACTTGGAATGGTTCTCTTGCTTACAGCGGAAGAATAGATGAGTTTGCTGTTTTTAATGTGGATTTACCACAGGCAACTATTCAGCAGTTTATGAATAAAAAAATTAATGCTTCTCATCCTTACTATAATAACTTAGTTGCTTATTACAACTTCAATGATGGAAATTATTTTACTGCTGCAGATGCTTCTCCAATGAATCATGGACCTGCTTATTTTAGTTTAGGTGCCGACAATCCATTGAAATCAGCTGCTGAAATTAATTTTGGATGGAATGAAACTACTGTTCGTCCAAATTTATCTTTTGAACAAGGCGTATATACGTCGCAGTTAGATTCTGTTTTTGTTTTAGATTCAGTAATGAATCCTCCAACACAAATTGTAGCTTACCTCGATACAATTAATAATGTTGGAATGCCAACAGATACAATGGTGGTTTGGCCATTAGGCTACACTAATTTTATTTACACACCGCAAGGACAAATGATCGATTCAACCATGACACCTGCGGATGGAACAATTAACCAAAGTGTTTATACGTACTATACTTATTCTCCTAACGTTATTCGTTATGAAATGGGTCGTTATATTACTCCTTATGGTAACGGATTAAGTTTAGGTAGTGGCTGGACATGGACTTTTGATGTGAGTGATTACAGAACATTGTTGCAGGATAGCGTTGATATGTCTGCAGGTAACTGGCAGGAATTGTTAGATGTAAAGTTCTTATTTATCGAAGGAACACCTCCTCGTGATGTAGTTGGTATTAGAAATCTTTGGAACGGTAATTTTAATTATGGAATTGCAAGTAATCCAATTGATAATTCTTTACAAGCGCTTACTGTCGATTTAGAGCCTAATGCTGTAAATGCTCGATGGAAATCTCGCGTAACAGGTCACGGAATGGATTCGCCAGGAAACTGCGCGGAGTTTTGTCCGAAGAATCATTTTTATAAAGTAAACGGAACAACGCGTTATACTAAATTAGTATGGAGAGATAACTGTGATTATAATCCGCTTTATCCTCAAGGTGGTACTTGGGTTTACGATCGTTCTAACTGGTGCCCTGGTGCTGAAGTATGGACCTACGATTGGGAGATAACTAACTTTATTACTCCAGGAACTTCTTTTACATTAGATCATGATGTACAAGCATACACACAAACTTCGGGTTGGGATTACTATCAAATCGAAGATCAACTAGTAAGTTATGGTGCTCCTAATTTTACGAATGATGTAGCAGTCGAAGATATCCTTGCACCAACTACAAATCAAATGTGGTTACGTAAGAATCCAGTTTGTTCTTCACCTATAATCAAAATTAAAAATACAGGCTCGGCTACGTTAACTTCTGCAACAATAACATACGGATTAGTAGGCGCTGCACCTACCGTTTATAATTGGACAGGCTCAATTCCATTTCTACAATCAGCAACGATAACTTTACCTAATTTCAACTGGATTGGAGGTGCTACTAAATTTTATGCATATGTAAGTAATCCAAATGGAGTAACTGATCAATATGCTCCTAATGATACAATGCGTTCTAACTTTGTTTATCCGAGTGCAACACCATCAACGTTTGTAATTGAATTAAAAACGAATAGCGTTCCAAGTGAAAACAGCTATACCGTTAAAGATGAAAATGGAAATATTGTTTTATCAAGAAGTAATCTTGCAGCAAATACGTATTACAACGATACACTTAATTTGCCAAGCGGATGTTACCGTTTTGAATTACTTGACTCAGGTGAAGATGGTTTAGCATGGTGGGCAAATACAGCGCAGGGAACTGGCTATGTTCGTTTTAAAAACACGATGGGTAATGTGATGTACAATTTTAATTCTGATTTTGGCGGACAAGTTTATAAGCAATTTACAGTTGGTATTGCAACAGGCGAGGAGGAATTTTTGTTAACGAATGTGACTAACCTTAACGTATATCCGAACCCTTCTGAATCGATGGTGTATATCGATTATAACTTAACTAATCGTAATGATGCATCTATCGAAGTATTGGATTTAATGGGTAAAGTAATTTATTCATCGAAGGACGAAAATGTAACTGCAGGAAATAGAGTAGTGGATATGTCTGAATTTAGTAACGGCGTTTATTTCGTTCGTTTGATTTCAGGTAATCAGCAAATGACAAAGAAACTAATCATTAAAAAATAAAATCAATTAATTAAAAACAGTATGAAAAAGATAGCAGTACTCTTAATTGGGTTTGTGATTTCCGTAGGTCAGTTGCGCGCTGACGAAGGCATGTGGCCTCTTATTATGATTCAGCAATTGCAAGATAGTATGCAGGCGCGTGGATTAAAACTAACAGCTGATGATATTTACAATATCAATAAAGCTTGTGCTAAAGATGCCGTTGTGCGTTTAATGTCGAAGCAAAACAGAATGTTCTGTACAGGAGAAATTATCAGTAGTGAAGGCTTATTTTTAACGAATCACCATTGTGGTTATGGTGCTATTCAAGAGCTAAGTACTAATGAAGATAATATTTTAGCAAATGGTTTCTGGGCTAAAAACAAAGGCGAAGAAAGAAAAGCTAATTTTAATATTGGCTTGCTTTCTAAAGTAGAAGATGTTACTTCAAAAATGTTGGATAGCATCAGTCTAACAATGGACGAAGCTTCACGTGCAAAAGCAGTAGCTGATAAACTTACTAAACTACAGGCTTCTTTAAAAGAAGCATTAGGTGCTGATAAAGACAACTATGTTGTTGAAGTGGTTCCTTTTTATGCAGGGAATAAATATCTTGCTATGTACTATATGGTTTACAAAGACATTCGTTTAGTTGGTACACCTCCTGAGAATATTGGAAAGTTCGGTGGTGAGACAGATAACTGGATGTGGCCGCGTCATACAGCAGATTTTAGCATGTTTCGTATTTATGCTAATGCTGATAACAAGCCTGCAGATTATAACGCAAGCAACAAACCATATAGCCCGTTACATTTCTTCCCAATTAACATTCAAGGAAGTAATCCAGAAGATTTTGCAATGATCATGGGATATCCTGGAAGAACGCAACGTTATACTTATAGCAAAGGAATTCAATACTTCGCTTCTAAAGAACGTCCGATGCGCGTTAAAGTTCGTCGTGATGTATTAGACGTTTACGAAGAGTTTATGCATGCTGATCCAAAAATTAAATTAATGTATGCTGATAAATTCGCAGGATTAAGTAACTATTGGAAGAAGTTTATGGGTGAAGCATCTGCACTTCCTCAACAACAATTATTCGAGAAGAGAAAAGCAGAAGAAGATAAGTTGAAAGCGTGGATTGCAGCTAACAACAAAGGTGCAATGTATAATGAGATGTTCAGTTTATATGATCAGGCTTATGCGCAGCAAGAAAAGTATGGTTTATACAGTGTTTACTTTCAGGATGGAGTTAGTAACTCTCAGCCAATGGTATTTGCATTAGGACTTTCAAAGTTAGAAGCGTTGTTAAAAGACAAATCAAAATCCGAAGATGCTAAGAAAGCAGCTGATGAAATGATGAAAGAACTAGATGAGCAATACAAAGAATATTTCGATCCGATTGAAGTAAAAGTTTTAGCAACTGTGTTAATGCACTTAACAGAAGATTTAGATCAAGCGAATCTTCCAAAAGAATTAGTTGATCTGTCTGTTAAATACAAGAAAGAATATTCTAAAATGGCTGCTGATTTATATGCTAAATCATTCCTGACATCAAAAGATAAGATGAAAGCATTTTTATCTTCTCCTTCTGCAAAGAAAATGAGTAAGGATATGATTTATGTAATTGCAAATGCGTACATGAATAAAATGAATGTAGATATGCGTCCGATTTCAATGGAAATAAATAGTAAGTTGAGTCGTGCAAATCGTTTGTTCCAAGCAGCAATGTTAGAAATGGACAGCAAGAAGTTATATTCTCCTGATGCAAATGGTACAATGCGTCTTACTTACGGTCGCGTATTACCGTACAATGCAAAAGATGCAGTTTCTTACAAAGAATTTACTACATCAAAAGGTATCCTAGAAAAATATACTCCTGGCGACATTGAGTTCGATGCTCCAAAGAAATTAGTTGATATGTTAAAAGCTAAAGACTTTGGTCAGTATGCTGATAAGGATGGAGAGTTACATGCTTGTTTCTTAACTGATAATGATATCACAGGTGGTAATTCAGGTTCTCCTGTTATCAATGGCAGAGGAGAGTTAATCGGAACTGCATTCGATGGTAACTGGGAAGCAATTGCAAGTGACTTTGGATTTGATGCTAATTTGCAAAGAACAATTTCATTAGATATTCGCTATACGTTATTTATCATGGATAAATTCGGAGGTGCAGGATATTTGTTAAATGAAATGAAGATTGTGAAGTAATTCCAATTCGATATAAATGTAAAAGGCTGCATGAAAATGCAGCCTTTTATATTATCCCCATTTTGTTAAACCAGTCGGAAGCTGATTTATTGTACGTACTTATTTTTTCTTCCGTTAACTTATTAGCTAAACTAACCATCATGGACATACGCGGATTTTTCGCAAAAGCATTTTTATGTTTGATGATGAATTGCCAGTATAAAGCATCCCATACATCGCACCAATCACCTTTCTGATAATTGCTCATTTTTAAAATGTAGTTTGAGCCAGAAATGTAAGGCTTTGTGCTCATCAATCCTGCATCTGCATACTGACTCATTCCGTATACATTTGGCACCATCACCCAATCGTAGGCATCAACAAATAACTCCATAAACCAACGATACACTTCATCAGGATCAAATTCGCATAGTAGCATAAAATTACCTACTATCATTAGTCGCTCGATGTGATGTGCATAGCCATGCTCATTAACTTTATTAATCACATCATCAATAGGTGTTATACCGGTTGTTCCATTGTAAAATGATGCTGGGATTTTTCTTGTGTATTGAAAATGATTATTCGTTCGCTGATAAACACCTTTGTGCGTGTACACAACACGAATAAATTCACGCCATCCTAAAATTTGTCGGACAAAACCTTCAACAGAATTTACAGGTAAATTTCTTTTGTTGAACTCTTCAATTGTTCTATCTAAAATATAATCAGGATTTATTAATCCGATATTTAACATTGGCGTTAATATGCTATGAAATAAAAACGATTCACCTTCTACCATGGCATCTTGATAAATACCATAATTATTTAAGCGCTCATTCAAAAAATTATCAAGCCATTTTTTACTTTCTTCAAATGTTATTGGATATAAAAGTGTATCAGCTTTTCCCGGATTATTTGCAAAGTTGGTGTTCGTATAATTCAGTGCTTCTTTAATAATTGCACTGCTTTTAATTTTCGGTAATGCATGAACGATAGTCCCTGCAGGCATCTTTTTTCTATTCTCCGAATCAAATGTCCATTTGCCACCAATTGGTTTATCGTTATCTAGTAAAATCGAAAACTGTTTTCTGAAGTGAATATAAAAATCGGTCAAGAAAAATTTGTTTTTTGATTTCAAATATTCATCACTGTTATTTTTTGAAATAATAAAGTTGGGGCTATCGCACCAATTGATTTTAATGGAGTAATTATTGGCAAATCGGTTTAATCTTCTTTCCAGTAAATAATCATTTACTTCTGCAATGTAAATTTGGTTTGTTGATTTCTCGTTAAAGAACGCAAACAACTTTTCTAGGTTTGATTCTATTGAGCTGCTTTCTATGTAATGAACGTTATATTTTTTCTCCGATAAATGCGCAGCATAATATTTCATAGTTGCCCTATGATAGGCAATTTTGATTTTATGAAAATTAAAATGCTTGAAAAATAAATCATCTTCTAGGATAAAAACATCCCTGCTAATGTTTAGTGCTGGATGATTTTCATAAAGCTGATGAGGGAATACTATACTTGCCGAATTCACATTATCAGAACAACAAAGCATAATGTTTGTTTTCTAATTCCGATATTTCGTTTATAAGAACAAAAGTTTAGTTTGTTTTGATAGATCTGAATTTTTCAATCTAGAAGGCAGTAGCGAATCTATAAAATGTAACAAGTTGAATTAAGCAGAACTGCAAAGTAACTTATTATGCGAACGAAAAAATCGCAAAAAGTATTACAGAAGTAATAATCCCATAAAGGAATGTGTTATAAGCATAAGATAAGTATCGATACTTGCGATCTAATACTTTACCTTGACCATGGAAGTCCGCAAATATGCATCGGTAGAGATACTCGTCATCTTTCACAATCGTCAGCATAGTATCTTCAAAGTCTTCACGAGAAAGACTAGAAGAGTTTCCGAAGAAGAATAGTGTTGTGCCTTTTTTGTCTAAGTATTCTTGAGAAACATCAATTTTTCTGATGGTTGGTCGAGTAACTAAAATGGCAAAAATGGTTGCAATTAGTGATGTCGCCATTAAAAATAAAATAGGCAGATGGAATTTTGCTTGATAACCATCATTCTTTGCAATTGAACTGATTATTATGGTAAGAAGGACTGTACTAATAGAGATAATTATATTGGCTTTATTATCAGCTAAAGTATTTTGAGTATTCAAATTGTTGGATAAAACACGGAAGTATCCATTGATACCAGTATCATGAAACTCTCCTAGCGGTTTTCTTGCCGATTCATTATAATTTGATGGTCTTGGCATAATAATTTTTCGAATTTCAAAAGTATTGTTTGGTAGGACTTCTGACGAACAATAATCAAAACTTAATTTTAATTTAACGTAGGAGTATGTTGATTTAGCTTCAGGCATTGATGCTTAATACAATATTGATTAGTAATTTTTATAACCAAACGCAAAAAACGAACTCCTAAAATTTTTAATATTCAGAAATTATTCGATTTTAAAAATAATTGAAAGTGTCCCCTTTTGAAAGTTAACTTCGGAATCAGTTGGCGCTTCAACTGCTGAGAATTTTGTTTTAAAAGCAGCTTCTTTAGCCTTCTGCAATAAAACAGTGCTTGTTGTTGTTGAGCCCCTTGCAGGACCTTCTGCCATCACAACATTTCCTTTATTATCTACCGTAATATCTAAGACAATTTTACCTTCTTCTTGATATTGTTCAGTTAGTTGTGGTAATATTCGGACATTCCTACCCGTTAGATTGGCAGTTATAGGAGTTTTTTCTGATGAGGAAAAATTTTCTGCAGTATTACCTTGAAAACTTTTAGAAGGAGTATTTAAATCGCGTTTCGATAATTTTATCTCATCAGGAACGATAAAAGAGGAGGTATAAAATTCTTTGATACTCTCAAGAAATGCAAACGCTTCCATCCGCGTTTTAAAATCGCCCACCCTTATTTTAAAATTCGGTTGCTGATAAATCAAATAAGCGGGTGTATTTGTAAAATTATTTGTAAAGTCCGTTTTAATTTCAGCAGCTTTTGATCTTTCAGAACCAAAATAAAGCTGGATTCGATACCCTGAGGTTGTTTGTTTTAGTAATCCACTTCTTTTATGTCTTTCAACTAATTCTGAAACTAATTCATCATTACTTTTATTAACATTCTGATTTTGAGCTTTAACAAAGCAATTCAAAAAAATAAAAATAAGAAACAGAAGGCTTGTTTTGCGAACTAAAATCATAGGTCAAAAGTAGTTAAACGCCAAATATTTTTAAAGATTATTAATGATTAAAATTAAAGTTTGGAACAATAAACAAATTAGACCGATTTTAAATTCATAAAATGTTTGATTTTTTTTCGTGTTATATTCAGATTGTGCTAAATTCGCGGCTGAAAAAATAGGTTTTTATCGCAGTTTGATAAAAATAAAATGATAAAAATTAAACAATTTAAACGACTTCATATGCCACGTTACTTATTTAGGTATTTGACAATCACATTGTTTGCGTCGTTCCTGAACGTAATTTCTCTTTCCCAAGTAGTCGCTCAGCCGGATGGCGAAGCTCTATTCAAAGCTAATTGTACTTCTTGCCATGTGGTAGGCGACAATAAAGTTGTAGGTCCAGGATTGAAAAATGTTCATCAACGCCACAGCGAAGAATGGTTAATCAAGTGGATTAGAAACTCTAGCGCCTTAATTAAGTCAGGTGATGCTGACGCAGTTAAAGTTTACGAAGAGTATAACAAAACTGCGATGCCAGCATTTAATCTTTCTGATGATGAAATCAAATCGGTAATTGCTTACATCCAAACAGAAAGTGAAAAAGCTCCTGCTGCAGCTGCGCCAGGAACAGCAGATCCTAATGCCGCTCCAGGTGCCGAAAATCAAGAAGATGGCAGTCCGACTGTCTTATTACTTGTAACACTTGGTTTAATTGCATTATACTTTGTTTTAAATAGTGCTAAAAAAGGATTGGAGAGAGTTGTTCGTCAACGCGAAGGTTTACCAGAGCCTCCAGTTTATAAAGGTAAGGCATGGGTTCGTGAGCACAAAAAATTAATTGCTGTAGTAATATTATTTTTAGCTGTTGTAGGTAGCGTAAAAGGGTGGTATGCT
>CAMBYJ010000054.1 GCA_945872015.1 Chitinophaga pinensis
GTTTTCATGCCGTGTGCTGGCATATCTTCTTGTGTTAATACCTGAGTAATCTCACGACATCGGTCTGTTCTGAAATTGAAACAAAACACAATATCATTTTCTTTTATTGTAGTAAGCGGCGAACCTTCGTTATTAGCAATGATAATTGGTTTTATAAATTCATCCGTTATTTCATTCTTGTAGGACTCTTCAATTCCATCTTTCCAATTATGATAGGCTACTCCTTGACCAACAACAAGTGCGTCGTATGCAATTTTCACACGCTCCCATCTTTTATCTCTGTCCATCGCATAATATCTTCCTGTGATGCTTGCAATTTTTCCTGTTGTAGTTGAAAGGTGGTTGTCAAGTTCTGTTAGATATTCAATTCCATTCGTAGGATTTGTATCTCGTCCATCTGTAAAAGCATGAATAAATACATTCTTTACTGAGTGCTTATGCAATACCGTTGTTATATACTTAAGATGGTCTAGATGTGAATGCACTCCACCATCAGAAACAAGTCCAATTAAATGTACATTACAATTGCTCGATTTAGCAACGTTGATTAGTTGCTTTATTTGAGAATTGCTTTCAAGTGTATTTTCTCTAATCGATTTATTTATGATTGCTAAATCCTGCCATACTACACGACCAGCACCAATATTTAAATGTCCCACTTCTGAATTCCCCATCTGTCCTTCAGGTAATCCTACATCCTCACCACTTGTTGATAAAGTAGCTGATGGATATTCAGTCATAAGTTTTTTAAAGAATGGAATACTCGCTTGCGAAATAGCATTCCCTTTTGAATCAGGTGCAATGCCCCAACCATCTAAAATTATTAATCCTAATTTATGCATCTCAATTGTAAAATACAAAGTTAGAAATAAAAAAACAGAAGAATAGATGATTTATATCGGTAGTTTAATTAGAAAGATAGTTCCCGTAGGATTGTTCGACTTAATTTCAACACTACCTTTGTGCATAGCAACAACTTTTTTTACAATATATAAGCCTAATCCTGTACCTTTAGTTTTTCGTGTTTCTTCGTTACCGACTCTGTAAAATTTCTCAAACACTTTACTTCGCTCACTTGTCTCTATTCCATAACCCGAATCGCTAAAAGTTAAATCAAGATGATTGTTTACTCTTTTAAGTGATACGAATATGTTTGCTGGACTAGGACTGTATTTTTCAGCATTCTCAAGTAAGTTGTAAACTAATGAAGTAATAGCCAGTTTATCTCCTTTGAAATTTAAATTATTATCAATAGCTAAATCGATTTTTGATTCACTAAATATTCTTGTTTGATAATTTTCAATTAATTCAGCAATAAATGAACTTAAATTAAACTCCTCGAAATGATAATCACTATTTTGTGATTCTAAACGACTTGCAAAAAGTGCATTTTCAATTAATAAATTAATACGATCTGTTTCATTGAGGGCTCTAGTAATAATTTCTTTCTTTTGATTTTCTTCGAGATTTCTTTTTTCTATTGTTTGAAGACTTAATTTAATTGCTGCTAGAGGAGATTTGAATTCATGAGTAATTGATAAAAGGAAATTCCTTTGTTGCTTTGCTAATTCGAATTCCTGATTAAAAGCACGTTTTGTTCTATAAATTCCAAATATCAATAATGAAAGAAATACCGCTCCTTCACCAGCAACCATCGACCATCTTTTTTTTACTAAATCTCTGTACTCATGTTCTTTTTTTTCTAGAATAGCAGGGTCATGCGTTGTATTCTTTGCAAATTCTATTTTTTGATGATAGATCTCTTTATTTAGTTTGATAAGTAAATAAGACCACCACGAAAATTGTAGTAAAACATAAAATACTAACGAATAAAAAATAAGTAATGTTCTCGATGTTTTAACTTGTCCTGCCATAATGACAAATTTAACCCGAATGATTTAAAAACAAGGTCTATTCGTCAAAAGATGTTGAGATAATGCTTCCATCAACAACTTTTATTACTTCCCATTGACCATTAGTATTAAAAAATTCAATTTGATATCGATCAACGCCAGGCATCCATTCTTTATAAGGTGTCCAGTTTAAATAAGTAGTGCGATCAATCAGTTCGCCTTGTAAATAGATGGAGCTTCCTGAATTACTATTTGACCCTAATAAACTACAATCGTTTTTCACAATTATTTGATAGTAATATTCTCCTGTGTTAACATCTACATTAAAATCACTGTAATTGGTAATACCAGTCGGCACAGATGCAATCATGCTAAAATTAGCATTGTCGGTTGAGCGGTAAATTTCATAGGAAGAAACTCTTTCTGGATGTAATGTTGGTTCTGACCACTCTGTTAATACATAACGATTATCTACTACTGTCGATCTGATAACATCTACATGTTGATTCTCTAAAATATTTACAGGTGTTGCATTTGAACTATCGCTCAAAGCTGTGAATGTTGAAGAACATAAATCAGTAGCCTTAATCAGATAAGAATATTCATATGGACAATATAGACTTGTATCTAGGTATGATAATGTTGTGTTGTTTAGTGTTGCTATTAAAACAGGACTTCCACTTGGTTTTTCTGTACGGTATAATTCATAGGTGTTTAAATCACAACCGCCATAAGGTGTCCACGATACATAAATATTCTGATTCGCTGTTTGCGCAGTAATATTGATACTCGTTGATGGATGAAGTTGATTAATTGCAATTGCGTTATCGCAATAGTCAAGCGTTTGAATTTTATAAGTATAAGTATTAAACTTAGTTATTAAAGCAGTATCTGTATAAGTAGAGTAGTTGGTCGCCGAGTAATTCTTTGCATTATAATCGGTGTAAATTAAATCATAAATTCCTGTAGATGCATTTAAGCGATATAGTTTGTATTTCTTTAAATCACTAGCAAAACTATTTCTCCAGGTAATACTTACTTGGTTATCGGATAATACTGATACACTCATAATCGGATCTTCATCTGGAGGTAATGAATCAGCAATATTTATGTAGTTGTTTTTAGTAATTGTGTCGCTACATCCATTTGAATTCAATACAATTAATGAAATCGAATAATCGCCTGAAAATGGATAGTTAATTGTAGGTTCGAATAATGTTGAGGTGCTAATACCTAAATCCCAATTATATGTTGATGCAATTAGATGAGAAGAAGTATTTATAAAATGAACAGGTGAGTTTTTACATCCTATTGTATCGCTACTATAGAAATTTGCAATAGGACTTTCTAAAACAGTTATGTTATTCAATGTTGTTGTATCTGAACATCCTAAATTGTTATAAGCAATTAACTGAGGATTGTAAATTCCAGGTTGTAAATACGTGTAACTTGGATTCTCAAGTTGTGATGTATCTGAATTTCCAAAGCTCCAATGGTAATTATCAGCACTAGTAGAAAGGTTCGTAAAATTAATTGTTAGCGGATTACAGCCTTGATAGGTAGATGCTGTTCCATTAGCTACAGGGCTTTCTAAGATATGTATAGTTGTTGATGTAGTATCTGCACAACCGTTAGCATTTGTTACAATCAGATTTGGATAATAGTAACCAGGATTGCTAAAGGATGTTGTAGGATTTAATAGATTACTAGATGATCCATTTCCAAAAGTCCAGTTATAAGTAGCATTAATCGTGTCTGATGAAATTGTTGTTAATGTTATTCCTGCAGGATTACACGCTAATGTATCACTTAATGTTAATGCAGCAGTTGGAGTTTGTAGTACATTAACAGGAGTCATAAAGTTGAATGTATCTCGACAGCCATGATTTGTAATGGCAATTAGTTCAGGATAAAAGTTTCCTCCGGTGTTATAAGTATGTGAGGTGTCGGTTGCTGTTGATATTGCTCCATCACCAAATGACCATACATATTGAGATGCAAATTGTGATTGATTTATAAAGCTTGTTGTAAAATTAGAACAGCCAGTATAATTCGAAGCAGTTGCAGCTGCTACTGGAATCTGATAAATTCGAACTGCAGTTGGGAAGGAGTAAGATGAGCTACATCCTAAAGTATCATAAGTGATTAAGGTAACAATAAAACTTCCCGTGTCTTGATAAACATGATTTGGATTAGTTGCAGTTGATGTGTAACCATCACCAAAGTTCCAATTGTAAGTAGATGCATTAATTGATGAGTCAACAAACCCAATAGATGTATTTTGACATCCAGAAGTAACAGGAATATTGAATTTTGTGTATGTTCCAGGAATAAAGATATATTGCGGCTTTATCATTGTATCTACACAACCTACATCGCTTTTCGTAATTAAGGTAATTGTATAATAGCCTGGGATATTATAAATATGACTTGGATTAATATTCGTTGACGAGCCACCATCACCAAAAGTCCATTCAAAGCTTGCAGCATCAGAAGATGTATTCATGAAACTGATTTGAGTAGGAGAGCAACCTGCGATTGTTGGTGAGTAAAAATCAGATGTTGGTTTTTGAGAATTAATCATTGCAGGATAAATAGTTGTATCTATACATCCTCCTGGGAAAGTTGCAATTAACATTACATCATAAATTCCTCCTCCATAGGTATGTGTTGGATTCTTTAGATTCGATGTTGTTCCATCTCCGAAAACCCAATTCCATGCTATTGCACCATTGCTCGCATCATTAAACTGAACTTGTAATGGAGCGCAACCATTTGTATTATTAGCAACAACTGATGAATTATAAAAGTTGATTCTTTTCTTTTTTACAGTCTTAGAACAACCATTATTATCTGTGATAGTTAATTTTATTGAATCATTAGGTGTTGTATAATAGGTATAAACAGGATTTGATACCAAAGAGCTATCGCCATTTCCAAATTCCCATAACCATGTAGCAGCAGTAGGCGTTTGCGGAGTAAATGTGACTGTTATTGGCATACACATACCGTTAGTCACAAAACTGAAATTAGCTTGTGGGTCAACAATATTTATATAGTTAATAGCTGTCTTTGTTCTGATACAACCACCATTAAAAACTTTTAATATAACAGTGTACAATCCAGCCTGTGTATAGGTGTGGGTAGGGAATGAATCCGTTGATGTTGTACCATCACCAAAATCCCACAAGAAGGAGTTGCCATATAAGCTTAAGTTGTTAAAAGCTATACTGCCACCTAAACAAACAACCGGATTTGATACATTGAAGTCGGCGCTTGAATTGGTTATATTAATTTCTTGTGGTAAATAAAATGTATCAATACAATTTGAAAAATCTGTTGTAATTATAAATGCATTATAGGTTCCTACAGCGCTGTATGAATGCGTTGTTGAAAAGGAATTTGATGTAAATCCATCGCCAAAGTGCCATATACAGGAAACGAAATCCGAGCTGTTACTAATATCAAATTGAATAGCATTGTTAATACATTCATTATATGTACTTGCACTTGCAGTATTTAAGTGGCCCACTGTTAAAATGGTATCCATTACTGTAATGCAACCAGATCCAATTGTTAATGTCAAAATTACATTATAGGTCCCTGCACTATCGTAAGTATGAAGTGGATTAGCATCAGAGGAAAATCCACCATCACCAAAGTTCCAATTGTATGTTATTACATTCGGAGTTGTGCAGTTAAATTGTACATTATATGGTTTGCAGTTACTCAACAATGTAAAATCAATTGGTTTTTTTACATAGGGAACCACTTCAACAATTGCAAAAGGGTTAAATGTTTGTATGCAACCTCCAGGCATAGTAGTAGTTAAACTTACTATGTAAATGCCCGCATTCATGTATAGGTTTGAACCATTCTGAGTTGTGGAGGTATTGCCATCACCAAAATTCCAATTCCATGAATTACTTGATGTTGTTGGATCATTAAAAGTATATGGATCACCTAAGCAAATTTTAATTGTATCAGGCAATGTATAATTGGTAGCTGGATTTACTACAGAAATGTAGTTTGATTTTATAGTAGTGTCTATACAACCAAATGAATTAGTAACAATCAATGTTACAGGATATACTCCTATTGCATTATAGGTATGCGTTGGATTTTGTAAAGTTGAACTGCCTCCGTCACCAAACAACCACAAGAAACTTGATGTGCTAGCTAGGCTTGTCATATTAGTAAATTGAACAGTCATGCCAGTACAGCCAATAGTAGGTGTAGCATGAAATTTTGCCTCTGGATCGTAAACTCTTACGGCAGACGAAATCCTAATTGAATCAGAACATCCATTTTGCGAAGTAGCTGTTAAAGTTATTGGATAAGATGCGCCACTTGTAAATGTTCTTGTAGGCTCAAATAAAGTAGATGTGATGTTGCCCATTGTCCATAAATAACTTGTTGCACCAATAGATGTGTTAATTGTCTGAATAGTGAATGGAGCACAACCTGTATCCTGAACTAATGAAAATGAAGGTATTGGTTTAGGATCGATTTTGATATATTGACTCTTTACAATACTTCCATTACAGCCGCTGTTCGTTGTTACAGTAAGCGTAATTGTGTATAGACCTGGATTGTTATAGGTATGATTAGGGAATTTTACATTTGCTGTACCTCCATCACCAAAATCCCAAGACCATGAAGTTGCATTTGGAGTTGTTGCATTAAATTGAATTGCCGTTTGTGCACAACCGTTAGTATCACTAGCAGTAAATGAAGGAACTAGTGTGCTTCCAATATGAATAAAATCATTTTGTGAAAGTGTATCAAAACAACCATTTGAATTACCAGCAATAAGTGTAACTGAATAATTTCCGATTGATGAATACAAATGTGATGGATTTTGTAAAGTTGAACTCGCGCCATCTCCAAATGTCCATGACCATGATGTACTTCCTACAGTATTGTCAGTAAAATTAAAAGTTGTATTTACGTTACAGGTAGAAGTAGTGTTCGAGATAAATTGAATAATTGGTTTTGCATAAATTGAAATAAGTGAATTTTTAATTTCAATATCTTGGCAGCCATACGAGCTTGTAGCAATAAGCTTTACATTATAAATACCAGCATTAAGGTATGTATGGATTGGATTAGGATCTATTGATGAAGTGCCATCACCAAAATCCCAGATATAAGATGTTGCATTTGTAGATGCATTCGTAAATTGAAATGAATTATCTAATGCACATCCCGTAGTTTGTGAAACAGAAAAATCAGCCATAGGATTATCAACTACAGTGATTGTTTGCGTTGTTGAATCTTTTTGACCGTTAGAACCAAATACAACAAGACTTACAGTGTAAAGTCCAGGTGTTGTATAAACTGTTGTTGGATTATTTGCTGCAGAGGTATTGGTATTTCCGAAATACCACATGCATGTATTAAAGTTATTAGATGTGTTTGTGAAATTAACCATCAATGGCGCACATCCAATCGTTTTGTTTGATGAAAATGAAGCTGACGGTGTTTGTGCAAATGAAAATCTATGCAGCATTGAAAAGTAAATTAATGCTGCATAGAAAATCTTATTTCTTAAAGGCCGGCACATATAATTGGTTAGTTGGTTTGAGTTTGGTTATTCGGTATTGAATGTATTCTGTTATTCTTCGTTGCCTTGCGCGTAATTATCAAAGTTTGAAGCTTGATTGATGATTGAATTTACTGAGCTGTAAAGCTGGTCACCTTCTTTAGTTATTTTCTTAACTCGGTAGTACGAAAATCCTGCTGGAGGTGTTTGATCAATCCAAGAATAATAAAGTTCTATTTGTGCTCCGATGCCTTCCTTAACACCAACAGATGAATAATCAGTTCCATTAGATGAACGTTCTACAACATAAACACAATCATCAGTTTCGTTTTTTGATGTCCAACTAACGAAAACCTTTCCTGAATTGTATACAGTATTATAATTGTAGATGTTCATGGAGTTTTGGTTTTCTGCCGAAAGCATTTGGTTGTTGCTTGGCGCACCTTGACCATTAGCTGTGGTAAAGCTAGAAAGCGTCATTAAAAATGCAATTACCTCAATTAAAAACAAGTAACGGAAAGTTGATCCTTGTTTTTCTTCACGATTGAAATAACGTTTAGGTTTTGAATACACAAGCATACGATTGTTGCGAACTGCTTTGTAAAAATCCTGAGTGTGAGCTGAATGATTCATAATATTTCGTTTTTAATTATTTGCAATTTACAAGGCTCTTTACGGCCATATTTATTAAAGGTTACAACTTATTTGCATTTGTAAGATTTACCGGGAATTTTACCAAAAGAAAATCCTGAAGCTTTATTGTATTACGAGCTTTTGAACGAAGACCTTTTTATTATGGTTTCGAATATTGAAGATATTTTTCTTGTATAGGTATAACCTTAATTGATTTTCTCCGTAATAAGCCCCAAAACCAACAAAAACTAAATCAAAAATCAACTCAAATGGACATTCTAAGCAAAACAATTAAGAAGCTTTCTGTAGATGAATATCAAAACTTGCTTTATGAAGTTTCTGGTAAGAAAAAGAACAAACCATATATGGTTTTAGAAGCTACGCGTAATAGTAATATTGATGATGGTGAGTTGATGGAAATGTTGCAGGTAAACGCTAGTGCATATTATACACTCAAGTCTCGCTTGAACTCAAAAATTGCTGGTATTCTAAGTAAGAAAGTAGAAAATCCTATTCAGACATTAATGGATGAGGTTTCTCGCGTACCGGCTCACCTGTTTGGTAATAATAGAGATTTTTCAATTCGTGCTCTTCGAGAATTAGAAAAGCAGTTAATAGAATATGATTTAAACGCAGAACTTATATTAGTTTATAAAACACTGGCACAGCTACACATATTCTCTGAAGAGTATGATTATTTTGAGAATAAGTACAAGCGTCATGTGGCTTTTTCATTAGCTGTATCAAAAGCAGAGAATATTTTTTTCAAATTATTAAAGAAGATAGGAGAGTACCAGTTAAATCAAAGCGACTCAGATCAGGAGGAAATTGTAATGATGAAACGTGAGCTTGCGAATATATGTGAACTTTATGATTCTCATCGATTGTTTGTACTTTATAACATTGCCAATGTTTATTACTTGTGCAATGTGCAAGTAAATAATGAAGGGCTGGCATCTCGCGAAATTGAAATTGATACAACACTTCAAAAGATGAATGATATTTTTGAGAAGTATCCCCTTGATACTTTTTATCAAAATATTAAAGGCATTACCAGCTTATTGTATTTTGAATATTATACTAAAACTAAAAATGTTGTTCGTGCCGATTATTACTTAAATAAGGTTCACACAATTTTACCTGACCTAGCCGAAAAGCCAACCATGCATTTTTTCCTTGTTCAGTTCCTTCATGCTAAAATTTTGAAGTATAATCTTGATTCAAATCTTGAACAGCTTTCATTTGGTTACGACATCATCGAAAATCAAGTGGACATTAAGGAGAATGAAACTTATCATTTAGTATCTGCTTA
>CAMBYJ010000055.1 GCA_945872015.1 Chitinophaga pinensis
TGTATTTTCTATTTTATTATTTATGCTTGCAAAAAGAGTAAAAGTAAAGTCAGATAGGGGAGTCAAGTTAAACTTCGAAAAAATAGAATCACAATTAACTATTTTATTTTCTTCTATTCCAAGATTGTTTTTTGTTGTAGCAGTTATGGGAATTTTTCATCAAGGTATTATTACGTTAATACTTCTTTTAGGGCTTACAGGTTGGATGGAAATTGCAAGAGTTGTTCGCGCAGAAATTCATAAGATACAATCCATGGATTATTACGCAGCCGCAAAATTATCAGGTGCATCATGGATGCGAATTATGATGAAGCATTTGCTTCCCAATTTAAAACCCTTATTGATTGCGGTCTTTGCCTTTTCATTTGCAGGAGCTATTCTTTCGGAAGCATCATTAAGCTTTTTAGGATTTGGATTGGCTACCGATCAGGTAACATGGGGCTCTTTAATCTTAGAAGGAAAGGAATCCTTTAGCGCATGGTGGTTAATTGTATTTCCAGGAATTTGTTTGAGCAGTTGCTTAGCTGCATTGTTTTCTATTGCACGAAACGGGAATAATGATGTTTATTCTTTGTAGCTATCTGAATAATCTACATTTTTGTACGCGATATGGTAACGCTAAATAAAATCTTTACATTCGATATGGCGCATGCATTGGAGAACTATCCAGGTAAATGTCGTCATATTCATGGTCATACTTATATTCTTCACGTATCTGTTTCAGGAAAAATTTTAGATCAGCCAGGCGCTCCTTTGGATGGAATGATCGCTGACTTTACAGATATCAAGCAATGGGTGAAAAGTGAAGTCATCGAAACCTTCGACCATGCATTGGTTTTACGTCAGAATAGCGAACATGCAAATATGAATTGGTCGGAGCTAAACTGGACAAGGATTTTACTAACGAGCTATCAGCCAACCTGTGAAAATATCATGTTGGATATTCGTGACCGCTTGATTAAGAAGATTCCTGCAGGACTTGAACTAGTGCAACTGAGATTATACGAAACACCAACCTCTTATGCAGAGTGGAAGAAGTGATCTTTTAAAATTACTCAGTAACGGCGATGGCTATACCCGGAAGCTTTACTTCTGAACCTTTACTGTCGAAGCCAACAACATCTTTCAAGTAAACTGTATCGCCAGGTAGCAACTTTCCGATTGAACGTTTCGCCATAATTGGAAATCCGTCTAATCCTAAACCGAAATCTTTTACTTCCATTGGGTTTTTTACAATCACTTGTATTCCGAATTGATGCAACTGATACGATTTTCCATCGCTACAACTAACCATCACCTTAGCAGAGTTCGTCCATTCTTGTAAATTCGCTAAAGTCATTTTGTTAGTTTTTGCTGTATCGCTCGAAGCATTACAAAATTTAATGACAGGTATTTTTGATGATGCAGGTGCTTTCTTTTGTGCAGATAGAGTAGTGGTGAAAAAACAAAAAATAGCGAGTACTAGTAAGTGTGTTTGTTTCATAGTTATTTATTTTTTTAATGCTACCATTTTAAGTGCAGTGGCAGCGGCTTCAATCCCTTTGTTGCCATGCTTACCACCAGAACGATCAATGGCCTGGTCTAAATTATCAGTTGTTAATACTCCAAATATAAATGGTTTATTGTATTTGATAGTAAGATTGGTAATGCCATTTGCAACAGCATCACAAATAAAATCAAAATGTCTTGTTTCTCCTTGAATTACACAGCCAATGCAGATGATTGCATCGTAATTATCCTGAGCCAACATTGATGCTCCAGCGGTTAGCTCAAAGCTACCTGGTACGTCAATGCGATTAATGTTTTCTTGTTTTGCTCCTGCATCTAATAAAAAACGAATTGCACCTTGAGCCATGGCTTCTGTAATAACATGGTTCCATTCTGCTACAACAATGCCGAACGTATAAGGTTCGGCATTGGGCATTTCGTTAGCTTGATGATGCGATAGCGATTGATGTGCTGTCGACATAGTATTGATTATTTTCCTGCTAGGACAGAAGCACGACCGATGTATTTATCAATGTCGCGAGCTTCTGTACAAGTTGGGAAATCTTTTTTAATTTGATTGTAAGCTTCTAGAGCAGCACTGTAGTTTTTTTGTTGCTCATATACTTTACCTGATTTCATTAAGAACAAAGGCTTAGTAAAGTTATTCTCATCATATTCAGATGCCTTTTTGTAGAAGTTTAATGCTTCGTCATAACGACCTAACTCTTGATTAGCTGATCCGATACCACCTAATGCTAAAGCACCAGTTATATCATCTTCTGCATCGTATTTCTTTAATGCTTCAATTGCTTTTTCAAATTCACCTTTCTTTAGGTAAGTCATACCTAAATAATAATTGGCAAGGTTGCCCGATTTAGTAGAACCGTAATCCTGAGCAATTTGTTCGAAACCAGGATAAGTGCCATCACCGCTAAGTGCTTGCTTTAAACTATCCTGACTAAAATAACGCTCTGCAGCAAACATAGCATTTTGCGCTTTTTCTTCTTGCGGACCTAAGATAAAGTTAGTGTATGAAAAATAAGCAACTACAATAAGAACAGCAGCGCCAACAATAATTGTCAGGCTCTTTTTATTGTCCTGAACATAGTTTTCAACTTTGTCTAATGACACGTTGTTTTGGTTTCCTTCGTGGTTATTTGATGACATACTAAAATAAATCAGTTAATAGAGGGCAAATATACATTTATTTTTTGGAGAGAAAAACAGGTTTTTAATTTGATTTTCGAGGTATTAACAGACAATTGTTATTAGGATTGTATGTTTGTATTAGCTTTTCAGCCCATTTTTCACATAACAAGTCAAGCATTCGGTATACAATTCTGAAGTCATTCAAGTCTCCTGTGTAAGGGTCGGGAACAATCATGTTTTCATCATTGCTGCCATCGTAATTATCGTTGATGTCGCAAATAAGCTTAATCTTGGTTAGAAATTGAAGTCCTGGCGAGCGTTCGTGTAAGGTTCTGTAAATGCTTGTATCCATTGCAAAAAGATAGTCATAATCTGCATAATCTTCGTCAGAGATAGCTCTACAAACTTGGTTACTTATATCAATTCCGTTTTCAGACGCTACTTTAATAGAGCGTTTGTCTGGGGCAGATCCAACATGCCATCCACCAGTACCTGCCGAATCGACCTGAAAGTGAATATTGTATTTCTTTAATTTCTCAATCATAATACCTTCGGCAAGAGGTGAA
Source organism: Chitinophaga pinensis (assembly GCA_945872015.1). Taxonomy (GTDB): domain Bacteria; phylum Bacteroidota; class Bacteroidia; order AKYH767-A; family OLB10; genus CAINEC01. The sequence continues at coordinate 3,204 of CAMBYJ010000055.1, forward strand.
CGACAAATATTGCCAAGGCAAACCATTAAAATTTTCATGGCGTGAAATTATAAAAAAAATGTCCCGCTATTCAGCGGGACATTTTAAGGTTTTTAGGTTCTTATTATCTGGATAGGTTGATTCGCTTTTGTAAATCTACTACCTGTGCTTTGAACTTTTTATCAGTGTCGATAAGGTTGTTTACCGTTCTGCAAGCGTGCAATACCGTTGCGTGGTCTTTTCCTCCGCAATGCATTCCGATATTCGATAAAGACGATTTCGTAAATTGCTTGCTGAAATACATCGCTAACTGACGAGCTTGAACTACTTCACGCTTACGTGTTTTTGATTTTAAAACTTCTAAAGGTAATTCAAAGAAGTCGCAAACGATTTTCTGAATATAGTCGATTGAAATTTCATGTACCGTATTCTTTACAAACTTGTCAATCATCTGCTTCGCCAACTCTAAAGTAATTGGCTTTTTGTTTAATGATGATTGTGCCATGATGGAGATTAATGCTCCTTCCAGCTCACGAATGTTATTAGTAATACTTAATGCGATGTATTCAGTAATCTCGTTAGGAAGCTCTATACCATCAACGTACATTTTTCTGCGTAGGATAGCAATTCGAGTTTCTAAATCTGGAACTTGTAAATCTGCTGATAAGCCCCATTTAAAACGTGATAATAAGCGTTGCTCCATACCTTGTAAATCTACAGGAGGCTTGTCGCACGTTAAAATGATTTGCTTATTGTTTTGATGTAAATGATTGAAGATATGGAAGAATACATCTTGTGTCTTTTCTTTTCCAGCGAAGAATTGAATATCATCGATAATCAATACATCCATCATCTTATAAAAATGAACGAAGTCGTTAGAAGAGTTATTTCTAACAGCATCAACAAACTGCGACATAAACTTTTCGCTTTGAACGTAAAGTACAGTTTTGTTGGGGAAGTTATTTTTGATTTCAATTCCGATAGCGTTGGCAAGATGTGTTTTACCTAGACCATTACCACCGTAAATTAACAATGGGTTGAATGAAGTGCCGCCTGGCTTTTGTGCAACTGCAAATCCTGCAGAGCGTGCTAAACGATTACAATCACCTTCAATTAAATTATCAAATGAGAAATTAGAGTTAAGTTGAGAGTCAACATCAATTTTCTTAAGACCTGGAATGATGAAAGGATTGCGAATACCACCACTGATTTGCTGAGGCATTGGAACAGCAGGGTTCTTAAGTCCGTTGTTGCTTTTTGCTGGAAACTTTACTGTGTATGGTTTAGAGCCTGCAGTACTGTTTTCCATCAAGATAGAATATTCTAATCTTCCTTCTGTGCCTAACTCACGTTTGATGATTTTACGTAGTAATCCGATATAATGCTCTTCTAACCATTCATAAACGAATTGACTAGGTACTTCAATAGTTAAAGTCTGCTGATCAAGTTTTACTGGCTTGATTGGTTCAAACCAAGTTTTGAAATTCTGTGGATTAACATTGTCTCTAATTAATTTCAAGCAATTCTCCCATACATGCTCACATGTTTTCTCTTTCATTGTGTTGTCTTTCTCCTTTTGCATACCCTACGGCTTGATGTATTTTACTGTTTTAAAAAATTGTTGATTAGTGGATTTTCTGATTGTGATGCAAATATTGTTTAAAAAAACGTAAAAAAAAATTTTTTTATCGTTGATTTTTAAGAAATTTTTACAGTACTGTTTTTATGCGAAATCTTTCCACTTTTCTTTTCAATTAAAAAGTCTATTCTTCCTAGACGAATTCCACCAAATCCTGTCTGAGCAACCAATACTTTATTTCCTTTTAAATTTTTAAATGCAACAGGATCATCTAAAAAAGTATGGGTGTGTCCACCTAGTATCAAATCGATGTTATCCGATTGTTCTGCTAAAACTGCATCAGAAACTTTTCTGCTTCCATCATAGCGATATCCTAAATGCGATAAGCAAATGATAATATCGCACTTCTCGTTATCTTTTAAATTTTTCGCTATAACATTAGCCGTATCAAGCGGATTTTTATGCATCGTTTTCTCAAAACATTTTTCATCTACTAATCCTTGCAACTCAATGCCTAATCCGAAAACTCCAATACGAATATTTTCTTTTTCGATGATTGTATAGTACTGTGTTTTTCCAGCTAAAACTGTTTTGCTGAAATCATAGTTGCTACATAGAAAAGGAAATTTCGCATGAGGAAGTTGTTTCGCAAATCCATTAATGCCTCCATCGAAGTCATGATTACCCATTGTTGCAGCATCGTACTTCATAGCACTCATTAATTTTATTTCCAATTCACCACCGTAATAATTAAAGTAGGGGGTGCCTTGAAAAATATCGCCACTATCAAATAGTAAAACATTTTTTTCTTCTGAACGAATTTTGTTTATCAACTGCATTCTTCTCGCAACTCCACCCATGCCGCCAAACTTCGGATCACTTGCAGGAAATGGATCAATGCGACTATGCGTATCATTCGTGTGAAGAATTGTAATTTTAGTTTGTCCTGCAGCCGCAAGCAAATCATTCGGAATACTAGTTAGTGCCAATGCACCTCCAGCTAATCCAATTTGTTTGATAAAATTTCTTCTATTGTATTTCTGAAACTCTTCCATCTAAAACAACTTTTAATTTTTTATCCTGCTGGTTAATGCTTCTCATTTCTCTGATGTAACTATCACGAACTTTAAGTTCAATATCTGTTTTTGATTGTACGTCTCTTAAAAACATCATTCCGTCGCCACCATTAGAAAGATAATCATTTGTTGCTACGCGGTATGTTTTTGTTGAATCGTAAGGTACTCCATTAATCGTTACATCCTGGTACCCTGTCTTACTAATTTTGAGTCTTATTCCTGCTAACGGAATTCCCTTTCTTTGTACCACATATTGAAACAATGTTTTCAATTGATCATGATTCATGTCCAATATCAAAATGGTGTTTTCAAATGGCATCAATTCAAATACTCTTCCTAGTGTTACTTCGCCTGTTGGTAACGACATTCTCAGTCCGCCACTATTTCCAAACGCAAAATCAGCATGTTTGATGTTGAGGGAGTCGCATTTTAAATTGGTTTGATGTAGTAAAGCATCCGTAGTAAAATTTCCAAGTAATCCCTCAGGAGATCCCTTTCCAATATTTTGTTCTGAATAGACTAAAATCTCTGACATTATTTTGTCTAAAGAATCATGGTATGGTCTGATGTAATTATAAATTGAAGAATCAACATATGCAATAGTAGAATCATTTACAGGGTATTGCCTTGTTTTTATATCACTAATACTGTAATGCGACGCGCAGGAACCTAGGACAAGTAAAAATATTCCTGTAATTCCGATTGAAAATCGTTTTTTTAATAAAGTTTTCATTGTGTTGCAATGTTAACGATTCTCCTCTTAATTTAAAATAATTTTGAATACAAATTCTTAATTATTTTATTCGCATCTTCGCAGTAAATTTATGTACAAACATACTACACAAATACGCGTTCGCTATTCTGAAACTGACCGAATGAACTATGTCTATTATGGTAACTACGCGCAATACTTTGAAGTTGCAAGGGTAGAGGCACTTCGCAATTTGGGTATATCCTATAAAGAGTTAGAAGAAGTTGAAGGTGTTATGTTGCCTGTACTTGATTATCAGATTAAATTCTTCAAGCCAGGATTTTACGATGAGCTTTTGACAATCAATACATCCATTGTGAAAATGCCAGAAGCAAGAATTTGTTTTGAATATGATGTGTTAAACGAGAAAAATGAACTCATTAATAAAGCTTCTACAACTTTGGTATTTGTCAACAAGACTACCGGAAAACCAATTCCTGCTCCAGCTAATTTCTTAAAGTTATTACAATCGTATTTCGATTAATACTACTCTGGAATTAATCTTTTAAGTTCCGACATAAAGTAGTCTCTTGTAATAAACGAAGCGCCCAAACTTCCAAGATATTCTGTTTCCATTTGGCAATCGATAAGCTCAATCCCTTCGCTTTGCAATTGCTGAACATATTGCGTAAAAGCAAACTTACTTGCATTCGATTGTTTGCTAAACATGCTCTCTCCAAAAAATACATTTCCCATTTTGATTCCATAAAGACCTCCAACTAATTCACCATCTTGCCACGACTCAGCGCAATGTGCTATTCCCATTTCATGGAGTTGGGTGTATGATGCCACTATATCATTCGTAATCCAGGTTCCCAATTGTCCATCACGCTGAATGGTTTTGCAATTCGCAATTACCTCTCGAAAATTGGTATTCACTCTAAATTCAAATTTTTTCTGATTGATAATTGGTCGCATGCTTTTGCTTATTTTCAACTCAGATGGCCTTAAAACAAAGCGAGGATCTAAACTATACCAATGAGGTATTTTGCCACTGAACCAAGGAAAGATTCCGCTCTTGTATGCTAGGATTAATCGCTCAGGACTTAAGTCACCGCCAATAGCAACTAATCCTTCTGAATTGGCTTGCGATACCGGAGGAAACCATAAATCTTGGGTGAGGCGAGGGACAGGTCGGAAGTGCATAGGTCGTTTTTTTAATGTAACGAATAACGACTTGTTTTTAGTGTGATGTAATTAACAAGTTGATTATTGATTTTTTCAAATCATTTTCCAGCTTGCTTTGGCCGCTAATGTCGGATGATTATTTAGTTTATGTAAGAGCTGATTGGATTTGCTTTTTCGCAATTCAAACTGAATAACACAGGGAGTTTCATAGGTTTGTTCTGTAATGATAGCGCCTTCTGATTTAATGATAGAGTGCACATCGTTGATGCTTTCAAAATCAAACGTAATTTCAAATTTATCGTTGATTGTATGCGCAATAATTTTTGCTTTGCTTAATGCCTCTGCAGCTGCTGTTCGGTAAGCATTTATTAGTCCTGGCACACCCAACAAACTTCCTCCAAAATATCTGACAACAACAACAAGTACATTCGTTAGTTGCTGTGATTGTATTGCGGCTAAAATTGGTTTGCCTGCACTTCCCGAAGGTTCTCTATCGTCTGATGCACGATAAACAGTAGGGTCAGGAGTTAGTCGAAATGCATAGCAATGATGATTGGCTTGCGGATATTCTTTCTTTAGTTGGTGAATAATTTCTTTTACTTCTGCTTCCGATTTTATTGGATAAGCGAATGCTAAAAACTTGCTTCCTCGATCGCGAAAGTCGCCAGTAGAAATTTCTTTAATTGAATGATAAGTATCCTCGAATAACATTTTACAACGTAAGAATAATAATAGCTCCAATTGCTAGAAGTAGTCCGATGATATTTTTTTTGTGAGGCCTTTCTTTGAAAATTATCAAGCCTAAAACTGCTGAAAATAAAACTACCAAAACATTACTGATTGAGAAAATTAACATACTCTCTGCTTTGTCATCAGAAAGTGCTTTGACTAAAAAAAACAAGGAGTAAAAGTTTGCAATTCCTAAAATAAATCCAGCTATAATGCTATTCAGTTTAACTTTTATTCTTTTTTTAGCATACATGATAGTTGTTAGCGTTATCCCAAAAATACCAGCGGATCCAAACAAGAAAGAAAAATATAAATATTGATTTTCTTCTGTCATGTAATAATGCTGACCTGCTTTTATAGAAGCATCTACGAGTCCACTTCCAATAAATAAAAGTAAGGGGAATATCCAGTTTTTCTTTTTCGGTTCTTCTGAGCCATTTTCTGATGGAGAGCTACTGAGATAAACAGCAAATAGCGCAATCAATATTCCAAAAATTCTCATGGGGGTTAATTGATCACCATATAAAAAGTAGCCGAAAATTATTGGAATAACCATCGACATTTTACCAGCAATAGAGGTGATTGCGATACCTGATTTTTGTGCTGTCAATGCGGCTGTATAAAAAACGCAAATAAATAATAATCCTATTCCTAATGCA
>CAMBYJ010000056.1 GCA_945872015.1 Chitinophaga pinensis
AAAGGCAAGTGATAACTCATCTAAATCTAAATGGCATTAACGCTCAATACCATGGGGAAACAGCAGCCCCACCCCGTAGTAAAATTACTCAGTGGAAAATAATTATTCGGTTATTAAACATTTACAAACGTTTAAGTTGAACTGATATCTTGTATTAAAGTGTATCCGAAGGATTCTACTTTATTGTTTGATGATTTGATGACTTGTCCCGATAGCTATCGGGATTGAAAATTTAGCTCTCTCCCAATTGATTGATAACACGCGATATTGCCTATTTGAAAATCATAATTCGATAATTCATATTGAGCATTCATTAATATTTACGTTTCAAGTAATTTTCTTTTTTATTTTTCTACTTTTATTGAAAATACCATTTATGAAGAATTTATTTACTTTAATAATCTTAGTTTTCTTATCAAACGGATTAATTGCACAAAGCATCATTAAAGTGCATGTGGAAGAAAATACCTTTAAAACAACTTTGCCAGGAGCAACCATCGTTGTAAAAGGAACTACAAATGGTACTTCAACGGATATGGATGGGAATGCAACAATCACCGCATCATCAACCGATAGTATTGTTATTTCTTTAATGGGATATAATACACAAACAGTTGCTGTTGGCAATAATAGTTCTTTATCAATTTTACTTGCTTCTTCTGATATAGAATTAGGTGAAATGGTGGTAGTAGGAACAAGAAGTGCAGGCAGAACACGTACAGAAACAACAGCACCTGTTGATGTAATAAGTGTTAGCAGCTTAATGACCAACTCTGGTCGTGCGGATATAACTAGTATGCTTAATTATGCAGCACCATCATTAAACGCTAATAAACAAAGTGGTTCAGATGGTGCTGATCATATAGACCTTGCTACACTCCGTGGATTAGGTCCCGATCAAACTTTAGTATTAGTAAATGGTAAACGCAGACATCAAACAGCTTTTGTTGCAGTGTATGGAACACGAGGTAGAGGAAATTCAGGAACTGATTTAAGTGCTATTCCAGTTTCTGCAATTGATAGGATTGAAATCCTTCGTGATGGGGCATCTGCCCAATATGGTTCTGATGCAATTGCAGGTGTAATAAATATTGTAACTAAAAAAACAACAGGCTTTTTCACAGGTGATGTTGGTTATGGTGCTTATGCTGATAAAGAATTTAATCCTGCTTATCAATCTCAATTAAAGCAATATGAATCAGGAAATAAATTAGATGGGAATGCTTTCTCATTGAATGCAAACTATGGAATTAAGCTAGGTAAAAAAGATGGCTATCTTAATTTTTCACTTTCTGCTTTAAATCAACAGAAAACTTTTCGTCAGGTTTTAGATACTTCCAACTTATTTACTAACGCTGATGCATTACCAATAAATGTGTATCGCCGTGCAAACGGAGATGCATCAATTACATCTATCGGTACTTTCTTTAATGGAGAAATGCCTTTGACAAATACGAAAACAACTCTTTATACTTTCGGTGGCTTTAGCTTTAAGAAGTCGGATGCTTTTGCTTACTCCCGTAATTTTTCTGCAAGACCAAATCGCTTTCCAACGGATGCTAATGGTAATTTAATTTTCGTCGATGGCATTATGCATACAACACCTGATGGGAAAGTTTATTACAATCCAATTATCCAAACTACTATTTCAGATATATCGTGGGCATTTGGAGCTCGAGGCGAAACAAAAAACAATTGGCTTTGGGATCTTAGTAATACTATTGGTAGAAATGATTTTCATTTTTATGGCGATCAAACATTTAATGCATCACTTGGAACGGCACAAACGAATTTTGATAATGGTGGTTTTTCATTCTTGCAAAACACCACAAACTTTGATATGCACCGAAAGTTTGAAAAGGTAATGAATGGATTACAGTTTGCTTTTGGTGCTGAACATCGTTTAGAATATTATACACTTTACGCTGGAGAAGAAGCTTCTTATCGTAATTACGATACAAGTGGTGTTAAAGCATCAGGCTCTCAAGGATTCCCAGGATACCAACCAAGCGACGAAGTAAATGCATCACGCAATACAATTGGAATTTATGCAGATGCTGAATTAGATATTACAAAAAAATGGTTGCTTACAGCTGCTGTTCGTGCAGAAAATTACAGCGACTTTGGCTTTACCAGTAATTACAAAGCAAGTACTCGTTATAAGCTTAGAGACAATCTAAATATTCGTTCTTCTGTAAGCACAGGATTCCGAGCACCATCACTACAACAAATAAACTTTAGCTCAACCTTCACAAATGTACAAGGTGGTTTAGTTTCCGAAGTTAAGATAGCTCCTAACTATAGCGCATTAACGAAAGCGGCTGGCATTGATGAACTAAAACAAGAAATATCTTCGAATTTCAATATAGGTATGACTTGGAGTCCAATAAAAGAATTCAATGTATCTGTCGATTTTTATCAGGTAAAAGTGAAAGATAGAGTTGTTCTTTCAGGACAATTTGATGGTGCAGATACTACACTTGATCCAACATTTTTAAGTGTATTACAACAAAACAATGTTGATTACGCACAGTTTTTTGCGAACGCTGTGAATACCACGAATAGCGGTGTTGATATAGTTTTAGAATATAAAAAAGTGACATTAAAAAATTCATTGCGTTTACAATTATCAGGAAACATTCAGAAAATGTCGATTGATAAAATTAATGTGCCTGCTAAATTGAATGATACAGAACAACATCAGCAAACATTTTTAAGTGATCGTGAACAATCATTTATTCTTGCTTCAGCACCTAATTCTAAATTCTCTTTCAACGCTGAATATGGATTTAAGAAGTTTGTCTTTGGTATGCGCTTAACTTACTTTGGAGAAGTTACTCTTTTAGGTTATGGTGAAGATGCGCTTGGAATTAATCCGAAAGTACCTACTGATGCAGACCCTTCTGTATACGTTGCCGATAAATATGTTTATGGAGGAAAAGTGGTGGCAGATATTAATGGTACTTATAAAATGTCTGATAAGATTAGTTTTATTATTGGTGTAGATAATCTTTTTAATGTGCACCCTGATTTAGGCGCTGTAGCAACTGCAAAAAACTATGCATTCAATAATGAGTCGGCAGGCCCGTGGGATGCCGTTCAAATGGGTGGCAACGGACGCAGATTATATGCACGCTTAGCAGTAGCATTTTAGTATTTTAACAATAAGCCATCTTTAAATAATTGGTGATGGCCTATTTTCATTTTTAGTAGAATTCCTATCGCATATTCAATGATAATTCTCTAAATTTGAATCATTGAAAAAAGTATTGGTCATATCTTTTATCGCGTTGTTTATCGCGAATGTTTTTGAGCTGCATCAATTGGCAAAGCTCCCAGCATTAGTGCATCATTACTTCGAGCATAAAAGTGAAAATCAACATCAATCCTTCGCCGAATTTTTAACTGATCATTATTTCGAACAACATGATCATGCTACACAAAATCATAAGCATGATGATTTACCTTTTAAGTCAACTGATTGTTCTTCTTTTCATGGAACGATTGCTTTTGTTCATACATTAACGTACAGTCATTATCAACCGGAATTATTTCTTACTGATTTAATCAAACAACAAACAGTGAATTTCTATTTTCAAAATTTCGTTGGTAAAATTTGGCAGCCACCCAAAATATAATTGGTTTTTATCTCTTCTTTGCTAAATTACTTTTAACAATTAAATTCAATAAGCGTTATAAACTATGCTTAATAAAATTATTGCGTTCTCTATAAAGAACAAATTAATCATTGGTATCCTTACCATCGCACTGGTAATTTATGGTAGCTATCAATTCACTAAATTGCCAATTGATGCAGTGCCTGATATTACCGACAATCAAGTTCAGGTGATTACGGTTTCACCTTCTTTAGGTGCACCCGATATCGAGCGACTCATTACGTTTCCTATCGAACAAGCAAATAGTAATATTCCAGGCTTGAAAGAAATCAGAAGTTTCTCTCGCTTCGGATTATCACTCATTACGATTGTGTTTAATGATGATGTAGATATTTATTGGGCACGTCAACAAGTTACCGAGCGACTAAAAATTGCGGAAGATGAAATTCCGAAAGGACTTGGTAAACCAACACTCGCTCCAGTTACAACAGGACTTGGAGAAATTTACCAGTATGTACTTCGTCCTGAAAAAGGATATGAATCAAAATATACTGCAACCGAATTACGCACTATTCAAGATTGGATAGTGCGACGACAATTACTCGGTGTAAAAGGAGTTGCCGATGTAAGTTCGTTTGGTGGAAGATTGAAGCAATATGAAATTGCAATTAATCCTTCTACATTAAAAGCACATAACGTAACCGTTGATGATGTTTTTGAAGCACTCGAAAAAAATAATGAAAACGCAGGCGGTGGTTATATCGAAAAATCATCAACCGTATTATTTATTCGTACCGAAGGACTCATTCAAAATATTGAAGATATAAAAGCGATTGTAGTGAAATCGCTATCTAACGGTACGCCCCTACTCATTAGAGATATTGCTGATGTTAGATTCGGACAAGCAGCACGATATGGTGCTATTACCTATAATGATGAAGGCGAAGTAGCAGGTGCTGTGGTAATGATGTTAAAAGGAGAAAACAGCAGCAACGTTATTAAAGATGTTAAAGCGCGCATTGAACAAATTAAATTAACACTTCCCAAAGGTGTTATTCTTGAGCCCTTTCTTGATAGAACTAAAATGGTTGATAGTGCAATTGGCACCGTTACAAAAAACTTATTGGAAGGAGCTCTCATTGTTATTTTTATTCTTGTGTTGTTTCTTGGAAATGTGCGCGCAGGATTTTTAGTCGCTTCAGTTATTCCATTATCGATGCTCTTTGCGATTATCATGATGAATATTTTTGGTGTGAGTGGTAATTTGATGAGTCTTGGTGCGCTCGACTTCGGATTGATTGTAGATGGAGCTGTTATTATTGTAGAAGCTGTGATGCATAGTTTAATACACAACAGAAAATTTGCAGGATTAAATCGTATATCACAAGATGAAATGGATGATGCTGTTAAAGGATCTGCAGGTAAGATGATGAACAGTGCTGTGTTTGGTCAGATTATAATTTTGATTGTTTACCTGCCGATTTTTACCCTCGAAGGAATAGAAGGAAAAATGTTTATGCCAATGGCGCAAACGGTAGCCTTTGCTTTACTAGGTGCTTTTATTTTATCGCTAACTTATATTCCGATGATGAGCTCAGTATTTCTTAGTAAAAATATTTCTCAGGATAAAAACTGGTCGGATAGAATGATGGATTATTTAATTGCTAAACAACAACGATTGCTTCAAAAGATTTTAAAATTTCCTAAAACTACATTGGGTGCTTCTTTTGGATTGTTGTTGTTTGCTTTATTTATCTTCTCAAATCTTGGAGGCGAGTTCATTCCTGAATTACCAGAAGGCGACTTTGCGGTAGAAACACGTGTACTAACGGGTAGCAATATCCGTACTTCCAGCGAGGCTTGTATGCAATCAGCACATGTGTTATTGGAGAAGTTTCCAGAGATAGAAAAGATTGTAGGCAAAACCGGAAGTGGTGAAATTCCTACTGACCCGATGCCAATGGAGGCGAGTGATATGATGATTATTTTGAAAGATAAATCACAATGGACATCTGCCGATACATGGGAAGAACTATCGCAAAAGATGAATGATGCACTAAATGTAATCCCTGGGGTGCAATATAGCTTCCAATATCCAGTTGCGATGCGTTTTAATGAATTGATGACGGGTGCGAAGCAAGATGTAGTCTGTAAAATATTTGGAGAAAATTTAGATACGCTTTCAAAATACTCCCGTTTACTTGGTGAGCGAGTTTCAAAAATTAATGGAGCAGAAAATATTTATGTCGAACCGATAGATGGATTGCCTCAACTAATTATTAGCTATCATAGAAATGTTATTGCCCAATATGGTTTAACCATAGGAGATGTAAATCGTGTAGTAAATATTTCGTTTGCAGGTCAAAGTTGCGGTCAAGTATATGAAGACGAAAAACGTTTTGATTTAGTGGTGCGCTTGGCCAATGAACAACGTCAGAATGTTGAAGACGTTCGCAATTTACTAATCCCTACTCCTAATGGTAGTCAGGTACCGCTTTATCAATTAGCAGATGTATCAATCAAGCAAAGTGTGAATCAGATTCAACGAGACGATGCCAAGCGAAGAATCATTGTTGGATTTAATGTGAATGGAAGAGACGTAGAATCTGTTGTAAAGGATGTTCAAAATACAGCATCTAAAATACAATTACCAACTGGTTATTATATCACCTATGGGGGAGCATTTGAGAATTTACAAGCAGCGCAAGCTCGATTAAAACTTGCTGTTCCTATTTCACTATTACTAATCTTTATTTTCTTGTATTTCGCATTTAACTCAATCAAACACGGATTAATCATTTACTCTGCTATTCCTCTTTCGGCGATTGGAGGCATCTTGTTTTTAGCGATGAGAGGAATGCCGTTTAGTATAAGTGCTGGTGTAGGCTTCATCGCTTTATTTGGCGTTGCCGTATTAAACGGAATTGTATTAATAGCAGAGTTTAATCGCTTGAAGAATGAATATCCGAACGATTTACAACAAGTTGTTATGCATGGAACGAAACAACGCTTACGTCCAGTATTAATGACAGCCTTCGTAGCATCATTAGGATTTCTTCCAATGGCTTTAAGTCATGGTGCAGGAGCCGAAGTACAACGTCCGTTAGCAACCGTAGTAATCGGTGGATTATTGATAGCTACACTACTTACCTTATTTGTAATTCCTATTCTCTATATGTTATTTGAAAACAATCAATCAAAAAATAAGAGTAATAAAATTGTCGTATCAATTATTCTTTCAATAATGCTGTCGGCATTAAATTATCAAAATTGTTATAGCCAAACAACAATATCATTACAAGGTGCCATCGATTCTGCTATGTTGAATAACTCAGTATTAAAAACAGCAGGGTTAAATGCCGTTTATCAAAAGAAACTAATCGGTACATCCTACGATATTGATAATACAAGTTTAAATTTTCAGACCGGACAATATAATTCTTCCTATACTGATAATGCATTTAGCATTTCACAGTCGTTTAAATTTCCAACAGTATATGCAAAACAAAAGTTAGTTCAAAAAGGAATCTATGAAGAATCAAAAGCAGACGTTGCATTGAAAGAAGCGCAAATAAAAAAAGAGATTAGTAATGTTTACTATGAACTGATTTATCTGCAGGAACAATATGAATTACTAAAAGAAGCAGATAGTCTATTTTCCAACGCTACAGAAAAAGCTAAACTGAGATTTGAAACTGGGGAGACTGATATCCTGCATTACAAGGATGCGGAGTTACAACGTGGGCAAATCAATTTACAACTTCAGGAATTAGTCGTTGAAAAAAATACTATTCTGAGCAAATTCAATTTGTTGATTAACTGTAATCAAACATATACTCCCGATTACAAAGCCGGAAACAACACTATCAACTTCGCGGAGATAAAAACTGCTACGGATAATCATCCTCAGCTAAGCATCTATCGAAATCAACTTCAAACAGCGCAACAAAAAATACAATTAGAAAAAAATAATATGTTGCCACAATTACACTTCGGATATAACACTACGACTATAAGAGGCACTGGAGCTGATAATTTATTTTATTTGGGAAATACGCGTTTCAATTCGATGCAATTTGGATTAGGAGTGCCACTTTTTTTCCAAAATCAACAATCAAAAATAAGAGCTGCTAAAATTCAACAATTACAATATCAGGAACAATTTGATTTCGAGAAAACAACATTGAATGCTCAGCTAAATTCGTGCATCGATAAGTATAAATTCATTTATGCTAAAGTTGGATACTTCGAAAAAAATGCTCTTGTAGATAATGGACAATTAATTTCAAATGCAAATAAAAAGTTTGCTGCAGGAGAAATAAATTACATCGAATGGGCCATGCTTATTCATCACTCTATCGAAATCAGAAGTAATTACACAGATGCATGCTTTGAACTCAATCGTTGCATCAATGAATTAAATTATCTAACATCTAAATAAAATCGAAATGAAAAATTATATCCTCCCAATATTTTTTCTGCTTACAATTTCATCTTGCAGCAGTAATAAAGAATCAGAGAAAGAAACTGTAAGTAATGAAACGACTATTGTATTTTCAGATGTGCAAATTAAAAATGCAGGCATTCAACTTTCGACCATTGAAAAAAAATCCATATCTAGCTTATTAAAAGTTAATGGTGTTATTGATGTGCCGCCACAAAATATGGTGAGCATCTCAGCTCCTTTAGGTGGCTATTTGAAATACACCAAACTTTTACCGGGTATGCATATCAATAAAGGAGAAAGCATTGCTTTAATGGAAGATCAGCAATACATTACTTTACAACAAGAATATCTGACAGCAAAAGCGAAACTTAGTTTTTTACAAAATGAATTTAGTCGACAGGAGACCCTTAACAAAAGTGCTGCAGCAAGCGATAAAGTTTTTCAAGAAGCGAGCATGAATTATTCTTCACAGAAAGTTTTGGTAAAATCGTTAAGTGAAAAATTATTATTGATTGGTATTAATCCTGAAAACTTAAATGAGAATACTATTTCGAGGTCAATTGCTATTCATTCGCCTATTGATGGATACGTATCAAAGGTGAATGTAAACATTGGTAAATATGCGAATCCTACAGATGTACTTTTTGAATTAGTAAATCCTGAGGATATACATTTGGCGCTAGATATATTCGAAAAAGACATTGATGATTTACAAATCGGACAAAAACTTTTAGCATATACGAATACGCAACCTGATAAAAAATATCCTTGTGAAATTATTTTAATTGGAAAAGATATCTCCGAAAACAGAAGTGTTGAAATTCATTGTCATTTTGATCAGTATGACAAGTCATTAATTCCAGGTATGTACATGAATGCCGAAATAGAAGTCGCTAGTAAAAATGATTATGTGATTTCGGATGAGAGTATTGTAACGTTTGAAGGCAAGCATTATGTTTTTTACGAAAATGGTAAAAATAAATTTGAGATGACAGAAGTAGAAACTGGTAATAGCGAGAATGGT
>CAMBYJ010000057.1 GCA_945872015.1 Chitinophaga pinensis
AGCATCAGCTAACGGGTAAACAATTAAATTAAAATTCGTGCTATTTTTACAACCGCGTATATCCGTAACCGTTACAGTATAATTTCCACCAATAGTTGATTGAATAGTGGCTGTCGGTTCTCCCGTTGACCATAAATACTGAGAATAACCACTTCCTGCATTTAATACGGCTGGAATGTTAACACAAGTCGTTGCTGGTCCGCTGATAACTGGATTAGGTAAATTATTTACGGTAAGCGTTGTTGTAGCGTTGTTTTTGCAGCCATTAACATCTGTAACTTCAACGGTGTAAGTTCCTGCAGAATTGATGTATATACTCGGAGTAGTTTGTCCGTTGTTCCAAACATAGTTCGAAAAATTCCCTGGTGTTATACTCGTACTATCGCCTGCGCATATACTAACGGTTGCTGGCAATGATGGTGTTGGTAACGGATAATTATTTAACTGAACGGATGTGCTTCCAACGCAACCATTGTTATCAGTTACAGTTAATGCATAATTTCCTGGTGTTGCTGCAGTGATACTATTACCGCTAGCACCTGTGCTCCATTGATAACTGCTGTAAATTCCGTTGGATGATAATTGTGTGGATAGTCCTGCGCAAATGGCAAGCGTACCATTAATGCTTGGAGTAGGTAAAGGATTAATCGTGATTTGTTGCGAAGCAGATCCTGTGCAGCCACCATTAATGGTTACTGTTACGGAATAATTTCCGCTGTTGATAACATTAATGGTTTGTGTGGTAGCACCATTCGACCATAAATAACCTGAATAGCTTCCGGCATCTAGCGTAATATTTTGTCCTTGGCAAGCACTTGTCGCTCCTGTAATTACTGGAGTGGGGTTATTCGTAACCGTTAGTTGTTGACTTGCTTGATTACTACAACCATTGTTATCGGTTGCTGTTACAGTGTATGTTCCTGCATTTGATACATTGATGGTATTGCTTGTTGCTCCTGTACTCCATAAATAATTTATACCTGCTGGATTAGCTGTGTAAGTTGTAGTAGTGCCATTGCAAATAACAGCCGATCCTGTAATACTTGCGATTGGTAAAGGATTAACAGTAAAATTTACGCTCGTTGAAGCTGTGCAATTATTGATATCAGTTACAGTAAGTGTATATGTTCCGGAAGTGTTCACATTGATGGAAGAGGTAGTGTTTCCATTGCTCCATAAGTATTGCGAATAGCTTCCTGCCGAATTAAGGTTGCTGCTATTGCCTGCACATATTTGAAGTGTTCCTGTTATTGATGGAGTAGGAGCGTTGTAAATATTCACTGCATGTGAGTCCTGTCCTGTACATCCGTTGGCATCGGTAACTGTAACCGTAAATGTTCCGCTTGAAGTTGTATTTAGTGTTGATGTATTTACTCCTGTTGACCATAAATAATTCGTGTATGCTCCAGCAGATAATTGTACATTAAATCCTGGGCATGAATTAATAGGACCTGTAATTATAGGCGTTGGATTCGGATTTACAACAACTGCAACAGAACTGTTTGCAATACATCCGTTATCACTAACGGTGAGCGTATACGTTCCAGAAGTATTAACAGTAATTGATGAAGCACTCGATCCATTCGACCATTGGTAATTTGGTGCCGCAGCAGCGTTTAATGTTACAGCCCCTCCACTACAGAATGTTGTTGGTCCTGATGCATTAATTACAGCAGGTGTACCACTTTGAGTTATAGTAATTGGATTTGTAAATGCATCGCAAGAGCCATTGTAGCTTACAGTGCAGGAGTAGGTCCCTGCATTGCGTACAACAATACTTTGTGTTGTTGCACCATTCGACCATAAATAAGCAGTGCCTTGGGATGCAGTTAAAACTACGCTATCGTTCGGACATAAATTTAAATTTCCTGTTACGGTAATTGTAGCGTTAGGTGTTGTGTTTACAACTTGAATAATTGTTGAGAATGCAAAGCAAAAACTTGTTCCAATTGAATTGCTAATAGTACCATAATAGACACCTGGTTGAGAAATCCACAAGGTCATTGTTGTATCACCCGTCGACCAAACCGGATTTCGGCAAGCCGGTAACGTTACAGGGAATGAATCGCCAGGACAAATAAACATAGTATCTGTTGCACCAATGGCGATACCTGTATTGGCATTTAAAATTGGAATTTCTCCCGAAGGTTGAAAGCTACCTCCTTCGAAAAATACTCCTGAATCAAAAGCAGGATCACAAAAGTCTTGCGTAGCTAATTTAAGCGTATATACTTCACACGGACAAACATCTGTACCTGCAGTTAGTACGGTAGTCATACCATCATATTGAAGGGTATTACTGCCAAAATTATCCACAAAATATTGACAATTGGTACATGGACCAGAACTTGGAAAACCTGCTCCTGCTTGACCGTTATTCACATTATTAATACTAATTGGTGTAGTAGTTCCTGGTATTAATGCGATATTCTTTTTTCCTGTTATTCTTGGTCCACTTACAAAAAAACCGAAAACATCATTGCAATTTGTTGTTACATAGTCATGATATTCTTCAGAGCCCCAAACGTATCGGAATTTTATGGAGTCGTTGGGAACCATAAAATCGAATTTTAAAACAGCGGCATCGGTTGCGCCAAATGACCCTGGTGCAAGTGTTAAAAGATCCGGATCGCCGGGTGTGTTATTGCCTTGGCCAGCTCCTGTAGCATTATTCGGACCTATGGCTGAATTCACATTTCCAGTGGTTAACAATACTCCACTTGGAATTCCAACATTACATGCTCCCGCACAATTGAAGGTCCCTCTCGCTGATGGAGCTCCAGTGTATGATACATTTGATACGTAAACAGAAGGAGAACCAACAAGCACATTTTGAATTAAAAAATTTACCGTATTGGCAGATGACGTTGTTAACTGAGCAAACGAGATTGCCGGTAACAATAGGAATAATAAAAATCCAATACTTTTTTTCATCTATTCAAATATACCTATTAATTCCAATTATTTTAAATTATCAATGCAGGTAGTGTAAAATTATAGGTGAATAGTTTCAAAAAAAAAGCGACACCATATGGCATCGCTTTTTAATATTTATGATTTAGCTATTAAATCGATTCAGCAAGTATAATTACTTTGTTATTTAGCATTTCAACAACACCACCTTTTACATCAAAAGTTTCTTCACCGTTTTTCCCTTTTACCTTCACTTTTCCATTGATTAATGTGGAAATAATAGAGGCATGGTTATTCAACATTTGAAATGAGCCTTTTGATCCTGGTACTGATACAGAATCTACTTCTCCTTCAAAAACCTTTTTGTCTGGTGTTATAATTTCTAAAAACATATTATTAATTATTTTGATTCAGCTAATAATTTTTTACCTTTTTCAATAGCATCTTCAATTGTTCCAACTAAGTTGAAAGCTCCTTCAGGATACTCATCTACTTCACCAGCAAGAATCATTTTAAATCCTTTGATAGTTTCTTCGATAGGTACTAATACTCCTTTTAATCCTGTGAACTGCTCAGCAACGTGGAAAGGTTGAGATAAGAAACGTTGAACACGACGAGCACGGTGTACTGTCAATTTATCTTCGTCACTTAATTCATCCATACCAAGGATAGCGATGATATCTTGTAATTCTTTATAACGTTGTAAAATTTCTTTTACGCGTTGAGCTGTATTGTAATGATCATCACCTAATACAGCAGGAGTTAAGATACGAGATGTCGAATCTAGAGGATCTACCGCAGGGTAAATTCCTAATTCGGCAATCTTACGACTTAATACTGTAGTAGCATCTAAGTGACTGAACGTTGTAGCAGGAGCTGGATCGGTCAAGTCATCAGCAGGTACATAAACCGCCTGTACTGAAGTAATAGATCCACGCTTTGTTGAAGTGATACGCTCTTGCATTAATCCCATTTCCGTAGCAAGCGTTGGTTGGTAACCTACCGCTGATGGCATACGACCTAATAAAGCCGATACCTCAGAACCTGCCTGCGTGAAACGGAAGATATTATCGATAAAGAATAAGATATCACGTCCACCAGACTTCTCATCACCATCACGGAAATATTCCGCAACTGTTAATCCTGATAAAGCCACACGAGCACGTGCTCCAGGAGGCTCATTCATCTGACCGAACACTAAGGTAGCCTGACTTTGAGCTAATTCTTTAAGATCAACTTTCGATAAATCCCAATCGCCGTTTTCCATTCCATGTTGGAATTCCTTTCCGTATTTAATTACGCCTGATTCAATCATCTCACGTAATAAATCGTTACCCTCACGAGTACGCTCACCTACACCAGCAAATACTGATAAACCAGCATATCCTTTAGCGATGTTATTAATCAATTCCATGATCAATACCGTTTTACCTACACCGGCACCACCAAACAAACCAATCTTACCACCTTTTGAGTAAGGCTCTAATAAGTCGATTACTTTGATACCTGTGTAAAGTACTTCCGATTCCGTAGATAAATCTTCGAATTTCGGAGCTTCACGGTGAATTGGTAATCCACCTTCGTTTGATACTGTATTGATACCGTCTATAGCCTCTCCAACAACGTTGAAAAGACGACCTTTGATTACATCACCAGTAGGCATTTTAATAGCCGAACCGGTTGCAATCACATCCATTTCGCGAACTAAACCATCTGTAGAGTCCATTGCAATAGCACGAACGGTGTCCTCACCAATGTGCTGCTGACACTCTAAAATGATTTTTTGTCCGTTAGGACGAATGATTTCTAAAGCTTCTAGAATACTTGGCAAAGCACTTCCTTCGCCTTCAAAGCTAACATCGATCACTGGACCGATTACTTGTACTATTTTTCCTTTATTCATTTCGATAGGAAATATTAGGGGGTTATTTTATCAGGGTGCAAAAGTAGGTAAAAAGCCCTAAACTCCAATATAAATTCTAAATTTGACCACTTAAACTTTTTGACAAATTATGCGTTGTTGTTGAAAAGCGGTTTAAACGATTCTAAGTGACTGAAAATAAACGATGAAAGTATATTACGGCGTTGATGAATTTCCTCAATTGAAGGGGGTGGTTTTAACGATGGGGACTTTTGATGGGGTGCATTATGGTCATCGTAAAATTTTAAAACGATTATTGGAATCCGCAAAAGTCAATAACGGACATGCCGTAGTAATGACATTTCATCCACATCCCCGAACGGTTTTGTTCCCAGATCAAACAGATTTGCGCCTTTTGAGCACAGTGACTGAAAAAATCGAATTGCTGGCATCCTTAGGAATAGAACATTTAATTGTTCAGCCCTTCACGGTTGATTTTTCAAAGTTAACCCATCGTGAATTTGTTCAGGGTGTTCTAATTGACAAAATAAATATGCAATGTATGGTGGTCGGTTATGATCATCAATTCGGACATAAACGTCAAGGAAATTTTGAAGAGTTACTTAAGTTATCAGCTGAATTTAAGTTTGAAGTTGAGAAAATACCCGAACAAGATATTGAAGAAGTAGTAGTTAGCTCAACTAAAATCAGAAATGCACTATTAACTGGAAATATAAGTCTAGCTAATCAACTTTTATCTTATAATTATTCATTGTCTGGAGAGGTTGTAAAAGGTAATCAGGTGGGTAGAACATTGGGTTTTCCTACAGCTAATATCTACATGAGCGATAAACACAAACTGATTCCTGGCGACGGAGTTTATTCAGCGCTTGCATTTGTTGATGGTGTGCAATACAAAAGCGTGGTCAGTATTGGGAATCGCCCCACATTTAATGATTCTAAAAAATCAATTGAGGTTCATTTACTGAATTTTAATCAGGATTTATACAATCAAAATTTAAAAATTGAGTTTGTTGATTTTATAAGACCTCAGCGCAAATTTGAAGTGATTGACGAATTGGTGCAACAAATAAATGCTGATATTGCGCTGGCAATGGAACATCTTTCGTGATTGGCCGTAGAAGGTTTGTCGTTTTAAAATTAAATATCGACTTTCGATAAATAAATAATCATTGTGAGCATTAAAAAAATCATTTTTGTTTTTCTATTAGGACTTTTCGTTCAAGACGTAAATGCTCAAAATTTACTTGATTCGCTCACTCTTTCTCAGCAAAAGGTTTATAAAGATTTAAACTATGCTATAGACCATGCTGATTCAGCATATGCACTCGATTTAAGTAAGAAAAAACTGAAGATTGTTCCTGAGGATATAAAAAAACTGCCCAACCTTCAATGGCTTAAATTGTCGAAAAATAATTTGAAGGATATTCCTTCTTGGATAGGTGATTTAGTGAATTTGCAATACTTAGACCTAAGTAATAATGATATTGTAGAGCTTCCAACTTCAATTGGTAAACTGGAAAACGTTTATTACCTCGGATTAAATCAAAATTTAATTGAAAATTTACCTCACGAAATAGGGCAAATGAAAACTCTGCAGGTGCTTGAAATGTGGGATAACGAACTTCTGGCTATTCCTGAAGAAATGAAAGATTTACGTAACCTTCAGGTTCTTGAGTTGCGCGGGATTCTTTTTTCTAATGATGAACAAACGCAAATAGAAACTTTATTACCAGATACAAAGGTGATGTTTTCGCCTAGTTGTAATTGTCCTGATTGAACTATCTTTTATATTGATAAAAACAATAATATTGCTTTTCAATGCAAGAGCAATCAAAATCACCTGGAAATGTAGTCTGGATACGATTTAAGAAAAACTACTTCGCCATGTTTGGATTGGCGGTAGTAGTTATTACTTTTTTACTAGCTGTTTTTTCATACCTTTTTATTCCTGATAAATCAAAATTTGCTAATCAAATGTGCTTGCAGGCAAGTATGTTGTCGCCCGGAAGTAGTTTAAAATTTCTTACTGTAAATCCAATTGGCAGCATTGAAAATAATAGCATTGCTGATTTTTTTGGAGGCAAAGAAGAGACTTTTCAATTAATTCCAGTTACTCAATATCGTTTGCAAAACGATTCTGTTTTTTATCTTGAAGTGGGCAACGAAGATGCAAAATGGCAATCAGTCGCATGTAAAAATTTGATTAGTACAAATAAATCGGGTGTCGATAAATTCATTACTAATAAAAAATACTTATTGGGTACCGACAAATTTGGTCGTGATGTTTTTAGTCGTTTGATTTTAGCTTCGCGCGTTTCAATTGCTGTAGGATTTATTGCTGTTTTTATTTCGTTGATAATAGGAATTACTTTAGGTGCATTGGCTGGTTATTATCGTGGTGCAGTTGATAGTGTCATTACTTGGCTCGTGAATGTTGTATGGTCAATCCCAACTTTACTTTTAGTAGTTGCCATAACGTTAGCACTTGGAAAAGGCTTTGTGCAGGTATTCATTGCAGTTGGATTAACAATGTGGGTGGAGGTCACTCGCTTGGTTCGTGGTCAGTTTTTTAGTCTGCGCGAAGCTCAGTTTGTAGAGGCGGGGCGCTCTTTCGGATTCAAAGACTCACGAATAATATTTAAGCACATTTTGCCAAACGTATTAGGACCTGTAATCGTTATTGCAGCCTCGAATTTCGCATCTGCAATTTTGTTGGAAGCCGGGCTAAGCTTTTTAGGACTAGGAGCACAGCCACCTATGCCAAGCTGGGGAATGATGATAAAAGAAAACTACGGATACATAGTTGTTGATGCAGCTTATCTTGCAATAGCGCCAGGTGTAGCAATTGCAATATTAGTTATGGCTTTTACTTTTTTAGGTAATGGACTTCGTGATGCTTTTGATGTAAAGCAATCGATTAATTAAAAAGAATGATCAATCCATGTTGCAATAAAGTAAGCTGCTGCAGCTGCTATTGCACCAACCAACATGGTTCTTAATGCACCTTTAATTTTATTTTGCCCGGTAACTTTGCTTTTAAAATAACCAAAAGCCGCTAATGCAATCAGTGTGATGATTGCTGAGTATTTAATGCCTTCATGCGGATGGTCAGTAAAGAAATAGGCGCTCAAAGGAATAAATCCACCAACAATATATGACGCTGCGATATTGAAAGCGCTCTTCTTTGCTCTGTCAGGATGTGGTTCTTCTAATCCTAATTCGAATTTCATCATAAAATCAACCCACTTATCTTTATTTTGAGATAATTCCTCAGCAACTTGATTTTGCGTTGCGATGCTTATTCCAAATTGACCTAAAACATCTTTCACTTCTTGTTTTTCTCTCTCAGGAAGATGGTCGACTTCGTAATATTCTCTTTTTAATTCAGCAGCGTAATGGTCAACTTCTGTTTTACCTGCAAGGTATCCGCCTAATCCCATTGCAATCGATCCTGCAATTATTTCAGCTACTCCTGCGGTTATAACAATTGAATTTGTATCAACAGCACCACTAATACCTGCGGCTAATGCAAAAGGAACGGTAAGTCCATCAGCCATACCAATAACAATATCTCTTACCAGCTCACTACTTGTAAAGTGTTCTTCTATATGATGATCGTGATGGTCGTGCATGTATAGTGTTTTTTATTGCTGTTAAAATTAATAAAAATAAAAAAAGGCGAACTGACGCTCGCCTTTTAATTCTTAATCGATAGAATTAGTTAGATAAATGCTTGCTAACTAATTTAGTCATTTCAAACATTGAAACTGTTTTCTTTCCACCGAATACTTTTTGCAAGTGAGCATCAGCGTTGATGTTACGCTTCTCTTTTGGATCTTGCAATTTGTGCTTCTTAATGTAAGCCCATAATGCTTTAACAACTTCAGTACGTGGAAGTGGCTTGTTGCCTACTACCGCAGCTAAAGTGTCAGAAATTTTCATTGGCTTCATGAAAGCAGCGTTTGGTGTACGCTTAGTTTTTGCTTTTGTAGCCTTCTTAGCAGCTTTCTTAGGAGCAGCCTTCTTAGGAGCAGCTTTCTTAGCAGCTTTTTTAGGAGCAGCTTTTTTAGGAGCAGCTTTCTTAGCAGCCTTCTTAGGAGCAGCTTTCTTAGCAGCTTTCTTAGGAGCTGCCTTCTTTGCAGTTTTCTTTGCCATGTTAGTTATTGTGTTAACGATTGAGTGATGCTAAAATAATTGCAAGTTTCTTATAGAGGAGGCTCCCTCTGAAAATTTATTAACAATCAGTGTTAATTTTCTCCTCTGACATCAGAGGAGAAAAA
>CAMBYJ010000058.1 GCA_945872015.1 Chitinophaga pinensis
TTTGATTTTTCCGTTTGGACATCTACGCAGTTGTATTATTATTTCAATAAATCTAATTACGCGAGCTTTCAATATCAAAATCGATTTAATGAAAATGCAACTCAGTTTGATAATAGTAATTTGTATTTTATTTATGGCCACAATTTTAATAAGAAGAATAATGTTGAAGTTTACTATCGATTACGAACAAATTACGAGGAAGATGTTCATACACTATTCTGGGGCTACAATAGAAAGATGAAACTTAAGTATTTTAATTTGTATGGACGAATTGCTTTACAGCACAATCGAAACTATTTTTCGTTAAATGAATCTTTTGACCGAAGTTCTACAGAGGCTAGATTTCGTATAAGAGCCAAGTATGATATCAATAAGATTTTTTCAACTACTATTTCTGCCGAGCCTAGAGTTGAATTAAATAAAGCTGATAATCCGTA
Organism: Chitinophaga pinensis; assembly: GCA_945872015.1. GTDB lineage: Bacteria > Bacteroidota > Bacteroidia > AKYH767-A > OLB10 > CAINEC01. The sequence goes on from CAMBYJ010000058.1 coordinate 438, forward strand.
TATTGATAACATAAGGTATGTCACACAATTGATTATGCAGTATAACAAATATCAGTCTTTAACTTTATTTTATTTTTACCAGCCAGATATCCAATCTTTCTCAGTTCCTGAAGCCAATTTCGTATTGGGCATTAATTATGAAATCATATTGCCTAATAAAAGTAAATCTTACAAAAAGCTTTTTAAGCCTGACTTGAAGTCAGGCGATGAAAATGATTCAAATAACAAAAATCATCCTGACAATCAGTAATTGTTTTGATTATTCGGTATTTTAGTGCCCCAATCCGTTACCGTTATGATTCAAATGATTATTGAAAAATTACTTGACCAGGTCAAGTTGCATTTCTTTGTTGTGTTAAAGTGGACATTATTACCATTTGCATTAATGTTTATTGTGTTTTGGCTTGGCAAGTCAAATGGAGTAGAGGTGAGTGATTTAACCCGCGATACTGCAGCGGTCTTACACGGACGACCCTATGATGGAATGGTTTCTATGATCGGATTGTTCTTGTGGAGTGCTTCTGCCGCAATCTGTTTCCTAACGTATAGTATTATAAAATCAGAAAACGCTACAATGAAAGGTGTGTTTTTGTATGGAGGAGCATTATCCTTATTTCTTGGGTTTGATGACTGTTTCCAGTTGCATGAAGAAGTGTTTATCCATGCATTTCCTTTCGCTGAAAAATTGTTTTACTTGGTTTACATCGGTTCCATCGTTGGGTATTTCTTTCGATTCAAAGATCAATTGTTCGAAACGAAATTCTTGTTTTGGATAGGAGCAATGAGTCTTTTTTTACTTTCCGTATTGCTTGATGTTGTCGATCCTTTTGTCTCTCATCAGGTTTATTATGAGGATTGCTGCAAATTTGCTGGAATATTTTTATGGTTTATGTATTATGCTAATTCGGCCTATTTAGTTTTGGCAACAGAAAAAGCCAGATAATTCCCTCTGATATGAAATTTCATATTTAATTCATTTAATAATTGGAACTTAGCACCTGTTAAATCGTAGGAAGTCCTATTAACTATGAAAAAGATAATTCTAACACTCTCAGTACTATTTGCAACAACATTCCTAGCATCAGCACAGGATAATGCAAATAACCCAAATGCACCTGAAATTAGTTTTGAAACCGAGGTGCATGATTTCGGAACAATTGATTATGCAAGTGATGGAACGTATGCCTTTAAGTTTACAAATACAGGCAAGGAGCCATTGAAAATTACAGATGCAAAAGGAAGTTGTGGATGCACCGTTCCAAAATGGTCGAAAGAAGAAGTAGCAAAAGGTCAGTCAGGTTACATAAATGTAAGCTACGACACAAAGCGCCAGGGGCCATTTACAAAAACTGTTACAGTAATGTCGAATGCTGGTAAGAATCCTACTAAAGTCATTACAATTAAAGGTGTGGTAAAAACGCAGGAGCAAACAGAAGATCAAACTCCTTTTATGAAGCCAAGTGGTGTTTCTCCAATGGAAAATGAAAAGAACTAATTAAAATAACAAAACAAATAAATAAAACATGAAAAAATCAATTCTATTAGTTGCTTGCACATTATTAATGGCATTTGCAACACAAGCTCAAACAGCAGATAAACCAGCAGCAAATCCTAATGCTTCTGAAATGACTTTTGAAGCATTGGAGTACAATTTCGGAACGATAAAGCAGGGTGATCAGGTTAACTACGAGTTCGTATTTACAAATGCAGGTAAGGAAGATCTTATTATCACGAACGCAACTGGTTCTTGTGGATGTACAGTTCCTCAGTATCCAAAAGAGGCAATTAAAAAAGGTGCTAAAGGTGCAATTAAAGTAACATTTAACTCTGCAGGTAAAATGGGAATGCAGGACAAAACAGTTACTATCACATCGAACGCTAAAAACTCTCCAGTAATCCTTCACTTAAAAGGAACTGTTGAAGCACCAGCTCCTGTAGCAAACCCAGCTGCAACTCCTGGTAAATAATTAAAATATTAAGTATAAATTTGCAGTCCTGTTCTACTAAGAACGGGACTGCTTATTTTATAGACTATGCCAAAAATTTCAAATAAAGGGCTTCAAATGCCCCCATCACCAATCAGAAAACTTGTTCCATTTGCTGAAGCCGCTAAGAAGCGAGGTATTCAAATTTTCCATTTGAATATCGGGCAACCAGATATTAAAACTCCAGAGGTGATGATGGATGCTATTCGAAATATTAAGTTAGAAGTTATTGAGTATAGTCATTCGGCGGGTATTGAGTCGTACCGTAAACGATTAGCAGAATATTATCAAAAGAATAATATCAATGTTGACTATACCGACATCATGATAACCACTGGTGGTTCAGAAGCAATTGAAATAGCGATGATGGCCTGTTTGAATCCAGGTGATGAAATTATTATTCCTGAGCCTTATTATGCAAACTATAACGGATTCAGTACTCAGGCAAATGTTGTAATAAAGCCTATTGTTTCTTCAATTGAATCTGGTTTTGCATTACCTCCAATTGCTGAATTTGAAAAAGTAATTACAGAAAAAACAAAAGCCATAATGATCTGTAATCCAGGAAATCCAACTGGTTATCTTTATTCAAAGGATGAGTTACAGGTGTTGAAGGAACTAGCTCTAAAATATGATTTGTATCTGTTTGCTGATGAAGTATACCGTGAGTTTTGTTATGATGGAAAAACTTATTCTTCAGTCATGCAATTGGATGGCTTAGATCAGAATGTTGTTTTGATGGATAGTATATCTAAACGTTACAGTGCTTGTGGTGCCAGAATAGGCGCCCTTGTTTCTAGAAATAAAGAAGTAATGGCCGCTTCACTAAAATTTGCTCAAGCGCGATTAAGTCCGCCAACATTCGGACAAATAGCGGCTGAAGCAGCTATAGATACACCTCAAAGTTATTTTGATGAGGTTGTTGCTGAATACGTTGGACGTCGTGATTTGGTAGTAAGTGCTATGAATGCTATGGATGGAGTTGTTTGTCCAAACCCAAGTGGTGCTTTCTATTGTATGGCCCAACTTCCTGTTGATGATGCAGATAAGTTTTGTCAATGGTTACTAGAAGACTTTTCATTTGAAGGTGCTACCGTAATGTTAGCTCCCGCAAGCGGATTTTATTCAGATCCTAAATTAGGGTTGCATCAGGTTAGAATCGCTTATGTTTTGAATAAAGAATCGTTACAGAAGGCAATGAACTGTTTAGCAGTGGCTTTGCAGCAATATCCTGGAAGAACAATTCCCGTTTCTTCAAAACAAATGACGGCCTAATAAAAAACACTATTCTTTTTAAAACTGATTTGTTAATATTTTCAGTTCAACTTGTGAATTGAGATACTTGCATCCGATAGATTTGTGTTATAAAGGAAATGCAAGTCAATGTTGGAATTTGGGAATAGTGTAATCGCAGATAGTATTTTAGTTTTACTTGGAATTGTTGGGGTAATACAATTGTATTACATCTTTTTTCAATTCTCAGGAGTAGGCTTTAAAAAGATTTCTTCAGCTAAATCAAGAAAATACGAACCCGTTTCGGTAATTATTTGTGCCCGTAATGAGCTGAAAAATCTTCGTGAATTTTTACCCCAGATTTTAAAACAGGACTACCCACAATTCCAGGTTGTTGTTGTTAATGACTGCAGTTGGGATGAATCCTCAAAGTTTTTAGAGGAAATGGAAGATGCTCATTTCAATCTAAAGGTTATTACAATTAACGAGCATGAAAAATATCAGCATGGGAAAAAGTTTGCTTTAACCTTGGGGATAAAAGGTGCTGCTTTTGAACGACTTATATTTACCGATGCCGATTGTTATCCTGCCTCAGACCAATGGTTAAAGCTCATGGTTGATACTCTTTCAATTGATAAAGAAATTGTAGTTGGATATGGTGCTTATCAGAAGACAGGTGGACTTTTAAATAAATGGATTCGTTTCGATACTGCTCAGAACGGATTACTTTATTTAAGTCGTGCGCTAAGAGGAAAAGCATACATGGGAGTCGGGCGAAATCTAGGTTATTTAAAGTCGTTGTTTTTTAAAAACAAAGGTTTTGCGTCCCATAATCATTTGTTGTCTGGCGATGATGATCTATTTGTGAATGAGACAGCAAACGGAAATAATGTAAGTGTTTGTTTGAATAGTGAAGCATTTACCTTTTCAAAGCCTAAAGAAACATTTAAAGATTGGCTTCGACAAAAGCGTCGTCATATGTCTTCAGGTAAATACTATAAAACAAGAGATAAAAGTTTAATCGGATTATACTTCTTTACCCAAACATTATTTTGGGTATTAATCATCATTTCTTTGATTTTGAAACTTAATTGGGAGATTGCCGTAGCAGTACTATCAACCAGGCTAATCGCTCAAATTATTGTATATTGGACAGGATTTAGAAAATTAGGAGAAAAGGATCTAATCATACTTATCCCAATTTTCGATCTGATAGCTGCAATCATTTATCCGCTGTTAGCCATAACAAACCCTTTTATTAAGATAAGAGTATGGAAGTAACAGCATCAACCCAAACCCTAACTATGGAAAAGCCTAAACCACAGCTTCAATTTACTGACGAGGAAATTCAGCACCTCTCCGATAAAGCGATTAAAGATTTTAAGTTAGTTAGAAAGGCCGTCGATGATGGCGACCAGAAAGCCTATGCTGAATTGATGGCTCGTTACAAGGATTCCATCTATTATATGTTGTTAAAAATGGTTAATAACCGCGATGATGCGGAGGATTTGACCATTGAGGCTTTCGGAAAAGCTTTCAGAAATATCAAGCAATATACACCCGACTATGCTTTTAGTACTTGGTTGTTTAAAATTGCTACTAATAATTGTATCGACTTTATCCGTAAGAAAAGAAAAATGCTTTTAAGCATCGATAGAGGTTTTGAAAACGAAGATGGGCAAGAGATGTCGTTCGAAATTAAATCAGACGGACCTACACCAGACGACGTTTTAGTGAAAAAGCAAAAGGTATTAATGATGAAAGAGGTGGTAGATAAATTAAAGCCTCGTTACAAGAAACTAGTAGAGTTAAGATATTATCAGGAGTTGTCTTATGAAGAAATTGCTGAAGAATTGGACCTTCCTTTAGGAACGGTTAAAGCGCAGTTGTTCAGAGCAAGAGAGTTCTTGTATCAAATCATTAAAAGTACTGACTATACAGCACACGATTGAGTAAATTACTAATACGTTTAAGGGGACGAAAGTCCCCTTTGTTTTTTAATCTATTTTTGTAGCATGACCGATAACGCGCAAGTATTGCAACATTATTTTCCTAATTTATCTGAAAAGCAATTAGCCCTTTTTGCAAAGCACGAAGAACTTTTTAAATCATGGAATGAAAAGGTGAATCTTGTGTCGAGAAAAGATATCGAACATCTGACTGTTAAACATATTCTTCATTCACTTTCATTAGTAAAGTATATCCGATTTGATGAGGGTGCCAGGGTTTTAGATATTGGTACGGGTGGAGGTTTTCCTGGTATCCCATTAGCCATCTATTATCCCCATGTGAAATTTACACTGGTAGATTCGATTGAGAAAAAAATCAAAGTGGTAGAGGATCTTGTTCGCGAACTTGATTTAAAAAATGTGACTGTGAAAAGAGCAAGGGCAGAAGAACTCAAAGAAGATTTTGATTACGTGGTGAGTAGGGCAGTTGCTCCAATGGCGGAATTAGTAGGTTGGAGTTTTAAAAATTGTAAGATGGGGCAGGTGGGAAGCCTTCCAAATGGTTGGGTGGTTTTAAAAGGAGGCGATTTAAAAGAAGAGTTGAGCCCCTTTAAAAAAGTTGTTGAGGTGCAATCCATCCACGAGTATTTTCCAATGGATTTTTTTGAAACCAAAGCAATCGTATACATTCCTCGCCAGTCCTTATAATGTTTCGTGTTGGTTTTTAATTGATTAGAAATATTCAGTTATTTTTTCAAAATAATCAGGAAAAAAAGACAAACTGTTTTGAACCTATTAGTTTTTTATTATCTTTGCCATCCCAATAAGAATAACAAAGTATAGTCATGAAAAGGACATTCCAACCTTCTTTACGTAAGCGTAGAAATAAACACGGTTTTAAAAAACGTATGAGTACTGCTAATGGTCGCAGAGTTTTAGCTGCACGCCGTAAGAAAGGACGTCATAAATTAACAGTATCTGACGAACGTTCTTGGAGAAAGTAATCTCAAAGTAATTAACACATACAACCGCGGGCATCCTGATTATCAAGATGCCCGCAGTTATTTTTCAACATTTGCAGTTTCGATTTTGACTTTTGCTTACTTTCGCTCAACTAAAAAAATTATGCAGCTATCGGTCAATTTCAAATTTTTTGAAAACGCATCGGTAGCTATTTTTATATCCGTTCAATTAAATAATTACTGCCATGCCACGCGACTATTCAATTAAATCAGTACTAATTATCGGAAGCGGTCCAATTATTATCGGACAAGCTTGTGAATTCGATTATTCAGGTAGTCAAGCTGCCAGATCGTTGAAAGAAGAAGGAATCGAGGTTGTTTTAATCAACTCGAACCCTGCTACTATCATGACTGATAAGGTAACTGCAGATCATATTTATTTGAAGCCACTAAATCGTAAGTCGATTGGTGAGATATTAACCAAGCATAATATTGATGCGGTACTTCCAACGATGGGCGGACAAACCGCATTGAACCTTGCTATCGATTGTCAGAAGGCAGGACTTTGGGAAAAGCATAATGTGAAAATTATTGGTGTTGATATAGATGCGATTCATACTACTGAAGATCGTGAGCTGTTTCGTTTGAAGATGCTTGAATTAAATGCAGGCGTTTGCAAGGGAAGAACAGCAACATCGTTTTTAGAAGGAAAGGAAATTGCACAGGAAATTGGATTCCCATTGGTAATTCGTCCTTCATTTACGCTGGGAGGTACAGGAGGAGGATTTGTTCATACGCAGGAAGAATTTGATAATGCACTTAACTTTGGTTTGCATGCTTCACCTGTTCATGAAGTGCTTGTGGAGCAAAGTATCAGTGGGTGGAAGGAATACGAATTAGAATTATTAAGAGATAGCAATGGTAATGTAATTATCATCTGTTCTATTGAGAATTTCGATCCGATGGGTATTCACACAGGCGATTCAATTACTGTTGCTCCTGCTATGACATTAAGCGATCGCACTTATCAAAAAATGCGTGACCTTGCCATTAAATGTATGAATGGCATCGGACAATTTGCTGGCGGTTGTAATATTCAGTTTTCAGTAAATCCAGATAATGAAGATGAAATAATTGTAATTGAAATTAATCCTCGTGTATCTCGTTCATCTGCATTAGCATCTAAAGCAACGGGATATCCAATTGCGAAAATTGCTGCTAAGCTGGCTATCGGATATAATCTGGATGAATTAAAAAATCAAATTACTAAAAGTACCTCGGCTTTCTTTGAGCCAACAATCGATTATGTGATTGTAAAAGTGCCACGCTGGAATTTTGATAAGTTCAAAGGTGCTGATCGTCATTTAGGACTTCAGATGAAATCGGTAGGAGAAGCAATGGGTATTGGACGATCGTTTCAAGAAGCACTTCAAAAAGCTTGTCAGTCGTTGGAAATAAAGCGTAACGGATTAGGTGCCGATGGAAAAGAACTAAAAAATCAAGAGCAAATTTTAGATAGCTTGAAGAACCCAAGTTGGAATCGTCTCTTCCATATTTATGATGCATTTAAATTAGGTATTCCTTTCAAGACTATTCAGAAATTAACAAGAATTGATGCTTGGTTTTTAAATCAAATAGAAGAACTTGTAGAACTTGAAAAAGAAATTCAAAAGCATACGTTAGAAAACATTCCTTTCCATTTGATATTGGATGCTAAACAAAAAGGATATGCTGATCGTCAGATTGCTCATTTGTTGAAATGTTTAGAAAGTCAAGTTTATTCAAAGCGAAAGGAGTTAAAGATTAACAGAGTTTATAAGTTGGTTGATACCTGCGCTGCAGAATTCGAAGCAAGAACACCTTATTATTACTCGACTTTTGAAACAGAAAACGAATCTATACCGAGCGATAAAAAGAAAATCATCATACTTGGTTCAGGTCCGAATCGCATTGGACAAGGAATTGAATTCGATTATAGTTGCGTACATGGTGTTTTAGCTGCTAAAGAATGTGGCTATGAAACAATCATGATTAATTGTAATCCTGAAACCGTTTCAACCGACTTTGATATTGCAGATAAGTTATACTTCGAGCCAGTTTTCTGGGAGCATATCTACGATATTATCCAACATGAAAAGCCAGAGGGTGTTATTGTTCAGTTAGGCGGACAAACAGCGTTAAAACTTGCTGAGAAATTAAATAAATACGGAATCAAAATTATAGGTACAAGTTACGAGTCTTTGGATTTAGCCGAAGACCGTGGTCGTTTTTCTACTTTGCTTCGCGATTTAAATATTCCTTATCCGAAGTTTGGTGTGATTGAAGATGCTGATCAGGCGGTAGGTGTTTCGAGAGAATTAGGATTTCCATTGCTGGTGCGTCCGAGTTATGTACTTGGCGGACAAAGCATGAAAATTGTTATTAATGAACAGGAATTAGAGACACATGTGGTAAATATTTTAAAAGATATTCCAGATAATAAAGTGTTGGTTGATCATTTCCTTGAAAA
>CAMBYJ010000059.1 GCA_945872015.1 Chitinophaga pinensis
ATTACCGATTATTGCCTGAACATTATAATAGCCAATTTGTGAAAAAATATGACTGGTATTAAAACTCGTCGAAGTATTGTTTGCTCCTGAATTTGGGTCTCCAAAGTTCCAGGTAATACTTGAAATACCGTTAGTATCCGCAATAAAAAACTGAGTAATAGCTCCAAAACAATTTTCATTGAAAATTATTGTTTGGTAGGTTGATATTGGCGCATCATCTGCATAATAAACCCATTTAGGTAAACCATAGCCTCCGCCACCTGTTTGATTAGCTATAACATTTGTTTGATAGCCGCAAGCTGCACCTAAGCTATTAGGACAATTAATAACATTTAAACTTCCGGAATTGACATATATTTTTTCATCTTTTCCTAATTGTAAACTAGCGTTAGACCCGACTGCAACTTGATATAAGGAATTTTGGATAGCCAATGGTGTAGGTTGTGTTATATCATATTGCACTAAGTTTTGAAGGTCGCTCACATATAAAACTTGCCCATTGGGTGAAAACTCTACCCCATAAATTAAGGCAACCTGAATAGTATAATTCCAAATCATGGCATTGGAAAGAACACCTGTTGTATTATTAAAGTCAAATAGTTCAATTTGGGTTGTAGAGCCTGCTCCTACATTTAACAAGCCGATAGCAATTTTATTATATTGCTTATTTACTTTCATGTGCCCTGCTCCATTGCCATGCGTTCCACCAATTTGGCTTATTACAGGAATAGTTTGAATGCCGGAGTTATCAATTTTAAACGAAAAAAATGTATTACCTGGATTATCATGTGTAATCAACCAATAACTTAAAGCATCCGACGCAGGAACAACTTCCAACTTTTCAGAATTAGTTTGAAACAGAAAAATATTTTTTTGACTAGCAACAATATCACCCAATCCACCATTCAAGGTCATGTCAACAACACTATATCTTATACCATTACCATTAAATTGTTCATCTATTGTTACAATATAAAACAAACTATTACTACCTGGTTTTGGAACAATAACAGCGGCAGTTGTAGATGACAATAATGCGGCAGTTCCGCCTAACAAACCTGTTCCATTAGGCATGATCTGATTATTAGCATTCCAAACCGTAACTCCATCTGTGTAAAACAGTAAAGCCCCAGTTACCTTGTCTGCAACTGATGCACTGCCTTCGAAAGTTTGGATAGCACAACCTGTAACAAAACTTGGCGGTGTAGTATTAAAATCAATTGCTCCAGCACCTCCATAACGCCATTGGTTGTTTTGAAGGTTTTGTGCTTGACAAAAAAGGGGAAGTAAAAACAGAATAAAAAAAGCGTTACGAAGCTTGATCAGTTGATTCATTCTAAAAATGAAATTTTTTATTAAAGATAACACTTTTTCAAAAGAAATGTTAAGCACGCGTATGAATAAATTATGTATTTGAATTGTAAAATTTGTTTATACTTAATTTAAATCTATGCATTCCTTCCATTGAATTTTCATCAACTAACAGGTCTATCGTTTTTACAATTTTAATTTGATTAAAAATAATAGCACTTTTTAATTGCTTGTCATTTGTATAATCATAAAATAAATAGGCATTCCTAAAGTAATGTTTATTGGGAAACTAACGGCAAGGGCCATGGGCAAAAACAATCCAGGGTTAGCCTTAGGAACAGAAATCTTCATCGCAGCGGGAACTGCAATATAAGATGCACTCGCAGCAAGAATAGCAAACATAAATCTGTTTGAAATATCAGCGGTAACTATTCCACTTAACCATGCAACAGCACATCCGTTTATTAGCGGAATGATAAGAGCAAATAGAATAGGGAACCATCCAAACGAAAAGAAGGCTTTTAATTTTCTTCCACTTGTTATTCCCATATCCAATAAAAATATTGCAAGAAATCCTTTGAACAAATCATTGGTAAATGGTTTTATTCCTTCCGCTTGTTTATCACTTGCTAAAAATCCAATAACAAGACAACCAAGAATAAGCAATACACTTCCATTGGTAAAAGAATGTTTTATTGCTGTTCGCTTTTGTATTTTTTCACTTTCCTCTTTATTAAAAATAGAGATTAAAACCAGTCCCATAATTATTGCTGGCGATTCCATTAGAGCCATTATCGCTACCATATGTCCATGTAATGGCAACTGTTGTACTTCAAGATAACTGACAGCAGTAACAAAGGTAACCGCACTCACCGATCCATATGCTGCAGCAATAGCTCCTGCATCATAAACACCCAGTTTTTTGCGAAGAATAAAAAAAGTATAGGCAGGAATGATTAAAGAAATAAATATTCCGAATAACATTGACCATCCTATTTCTTCTGAAAATGTTTCATGTGATAATTCTTGTCCTCCTTTAAATCCAATCGCAAACAAAAGATAAAGAGAAATAAATTTTGAAGAGTTGGGCGGTATTTCTAAATCACTCTTTAAATAAACAGCAATTATTCCAAGCACAAAAAACAATAGTGCTGGGTTTGTTAAATTCTCAATTAGTAAATTATAATTCATTTATTTTTTTCACGGATTACATACATCACAATAAGTGGCTTCTTCTTTCATTTTTCCATGTGGAAATTTTTCTTCTTTAACAAACGAACATTTTTGACATTTGTAAACATAGCTCAGTGTACTTCTAGTTGGACAATTACAAAGTTCACAAGGCAAGCCTTGCTTCGCATTAGTAACTATAAAACCAGGAGTAGAGCAATCAGGACATAACGAATTTATTTTGCTGGTAAGTTTATGGGCAGCCTGTTCAATCACTTTCATTCGTGTAGGATTATACATAGCACGCATGTCCGTTTCTGCATAAGCTTCTCCGTATTTATTAAATAACTTTTCAAAAGTGTTTACCAATTTTTCTTTCTGTATTATTCCTTTAACCATATCAGAAAAATCATTTTTGCTCTTTTTCAAAATAATTCCATGTGATGGAAATCCGGCTTTCTCAGCAAACGTCAGAAGCTCTTCAACAGAATGTAATTCTGAAGCACTATGATTTGTTTCTGTGCTTAACTCCCTCGCAATAATTTCAAGATTATTTTTTTTGTCTAGAAAAAATAATAGTTCATCGTTAGCTGGCAAGAAAAATATTTCAGGATGCATACCAAACGTACCTTCACTTGCAATTGCGAGATCACAACCAGTCTTCTCTATTGCCATTAAGCATTTGTTACGAGCAGTTGTTATTGGATCGTCGTATCTTTCTATTTCTCCACTAAAAGTGCCCAACTTATCAGTATCAATCTTTTCTGACACTATACATTTAACACCTAGTTCTCTTTCTAAAATTGACGCAAGCACTTGTTCCTTTTTATGCTTGGTTGCAATAACAATCTTTCTATCCTTGAACATACATCACAAATCGTCTGCGAACGAAATAGTTATTTCTGTGCTAACAACAAGTTTCTTATTTTCTTTTTTCGATTGTAATAAAATTTCCTGTAGTTTTTCTATTTCCTTTCTTAATGCAGGTATTCTTTCTTGTGAAACTTCATCATCTTTTCTATAGCGTTCTTGTGAACTCCAGTTTTTGATGTTATAGAAGTTTATTGGCGAATTAAATAAATGAAGTAAAACATCTTTGGCTTCGTCATTCGTAAAGCTGTCGTTTATAAGAGTAAGCTTTTCTGTTGTTTTCATTTTTTAACGTGTTTTTGTGTTGAAACTGCATGAAAGGTTAATGTAGCTGCAATGATTCCTAAAGAAGTAAACAGGTGGCCTTTAACAACATCAATTGTTATAAAAGAAAGATACAAAAAGGCAATTGTTATTATCAATAATAGACTTGTTTTGATTGTGCTAATTTCCATTGTTTGTTTTGTTTGATTAAAAATTATTGTCCTTGTCCAAGTGAATAAGCCGACTTACCATCAAACGTGTAAAGGTTTTCTGTTTTGATAATATCGATTTTTTGATTTATTGCGCCTGTAAGTAATTCAACAATATTGGATTTGTTTATCTGAATTCCTTCTGATGGTTTAAAGCGACATCTCCAATGGTCAGTACAAAAAGTTTCTTTAAATCCTTCTGGCCACACTTTAATTCCTCTGTTGGTAATCATCGTTAATTCGATACCGTTACCTTCTAAGGATTTTATTTTTTCTGCTAATTCATTAGGATCACTTCCACCCCAGTGAACAAAAAGATCAACACCAACTAATTCTTTTTTTGCTGTTGATTTACGTTGATACTTTGGAAGATTTAATGCAGAATTATTAGCGTATGAAACAGACTTTAATACCGAAGGTTTGTTTCCAAGATTGTCAATAATTGCTTTAGCAAATTCTTTCGTTCCTACCTTTTGTTTGCTGATGCCTTCTTTATAAATATCGTAAGTATGTGTTCCGTCTTCCAGCGTTTTTAACCACGCATTTTGAACTTTTTCTGCAACATCTGTTTGTCCAATATGATTAAGCATCATAATAGCACCTTGTAATAATCCAGAAGGGTTAGCTACATTCTGTCCTGCACGTCTTGGTGCTGATCCGTGTATTGCTTCAAACATTGAACACTCTTCGCCAATATTCGCCGATCCTGCAAGACCAACCGAACCTGTAATTTGTGCAGCTACATCACTTAATACATCACCATATAAATTAGGCATTACAATCACATCGAATGCTTCTGGAGTATCCGCCATTTTTGCTGCTCCAATATCTATAATCCAATGTTCGTTTTCTATTTCAGGATACTCTTTTGCAATCTCATCAAAAACCTGATGAAACAAACCATCCGTTTGTTTCATGATATTGTCCTTTGTAAAACAAGTTACCTTCTTACGGTTTTGTTGTTTTGCATATTCAAACGCGTAACGAACTATTTTTTCACAACCTGGTCGACTGATTAATTTTAAACACTGAACAACTTCGTCGGTTTGCTGATGCTCGATTCCTGCATAAAGATCTTCTTCGTTTTCGCGAACGATTACAATATCCATTACAGGGTGCTTTGTGCTTACAAATGGATGTAAGCTCATGCACGGACGTACGTTTGAATAAAGTCCTAAAAACTTACGAGTAGTAACATTTAAACTTTTATAACCTCCTCCTTGTGGAGTTGTAATAGGCGCCTTTAAAAATATTTTATTCCTTCTGATGGTGTCCCATGATTCTTGAGCTATACCTGAGGTGTTTCCTGCCAGGTATACTTTTTCTCCTACTTCAATTTCTTCGATTTCAATTTTAGCTCCTGCCGCCATTATAATTTCAAGCGTGGCATCCATAATTTCGGGTCCTATTCCATCCCCCTTTGCAACAGTTATCTTTTTCATGGTTTTTCGTTTTTTATTTGTTGCCGCAAAACTGAAAAAATCATTTCATATATTTTTATTTATCTTTGTAATACAATCCATAAATTATTTTTATGAATTATACTTTAAACCAATTACAGATTTTCTTAAAAGTTGTACAAACGCAAAGCGTAACAAAGGCTTCTGAGGAACTATTTTTAACTCAACCAGCTGTGTCTATTCAGTTAAAAAACTTTCAGGATCAGTTTGATATTCCATTGACAGAAGTTGTTGGAAGAAAAATTTACATAACTGATTTTGGAAGAGAGATTGCAGAGGCAGCAGAAAATATTTTAAATCAGGTTTATTCGATCAACTATAAAACACATACTTATAAAGGTCAATTGTCGGGTAGACTTAAAATTTCAATTGTTTCAACTGGAAAGTATGTGATGCCCTACTTCCTCAAAGAGTTTATAAAACAAAATTCTGGTGTTGATTTGGTAATTGATGTTACAAATAAAAACAAGGTTATTGAAAGTCTTGAAAAAAATGAAGTGGACTTTGCCCTTGTATCTATTTTACCAAACTCATTAAATATTGAAAAACTCGATTTGCTTCAGAACAAACTTTTTCTAGTTGGAAATAAAAAGGCGTCTTCAAAAAAAGAAATCAAAACCAAGGACGTGTTCAAAGAGCTTTCGCTGATTTTTAGAGAAAAAGGTTCTGGTACACGACAAACAATGGAAAATTTTATCGAACGAAATAAACTTACCATTAATAAAAAAATGGAGTTGACCTCCAATGAAGCAGTTAAACAAGCATTAATTGCTGGACTAGGCTATTCAATCATGCCGCTCATCGGTATTAGAAATGAATTAAATAATGGCGATTTACAAATCACACCCATAAAGGGTTTACCTATTAAAACAACTTGGAGTTTAATCTGGCTTAAAGGCAAAAGACACTCTCCTGTTTGTCAGGCTTATTTAAATCATATCAAAACCGCGAAGTCAAAGATTATTAAGGAAACCTTTGATTGGTATGAACAATATTAGTTGTAAAGTATTTTTTATTTCTTAATTAAGATCTCGCCTAGGTCTTTGCGAGAACGCGGTGTTACTTCACGTTCATTAAATGGAGCAGGAAGTTGTTCTGCGCTTCCAGGATAACCTAGAGCAATAAATACAACTGGATCAAGGTCATCACTTAAATCAAAAACTTCTTTTGTATTAACTACATCAAAGCCTCCCATTAAATGTCCTAATACACCATTTGCGGTTGCTTCTAACATTAGATTTTGATTAGCAGCTCCGACATCATGCATATAATGACGGTTAGGGTTGCCGTTAGAAAATGTCTTTTTAGCTAATGATAGTAGTAATACTGCTGCATCTTTCGCCCATGATTTATTGCCTGCCATTAATAAATCCGCCATCTGATTAAAAGCTGGTGTTCCTTTATGCGCGACATAATAAACCCAAGGTTGTTCGTTCATGCTGCTTGCTGCCCAAGAAGCTGCTTCAACAAACTGATTTAATAAATCGTCAGAAATATTCTTCTCTGAAAAAGCACGTGCGCTCCATCTTTCTTTAATGATTGAGTTTACGGGATATTTTGTAGTTGCTATTTTGCTCATTGTATTTATTTATATGGATCCCATTAATCCGTTTTCATAATCGTGTATTGCTTGTATAATTTCTGTTTTGCTATTCATTACAAATGGTCCGTAGGATACCAGCGGTTCATTGATTGGCTCTCCTGCCATAAATAACAACTCGGAATCACGTATAGCCTTTACTGTTATATTAGTTCCTTCATCACTTAACCAAACAAGATGTTGCGCTGGTACCTCGTAATCATCTATGATTGTTTCGCCCTTTGTTAAATAGTAGGATGAATTAAATCCTTTCGCAACTTCAATTGTAATTTCTTCTCCTTCGGGAATAGTAATATGTAACAAGGATAAAGGTGAAAATGTTTTTGCTGGCCCTTGCAAATCTTTATAATCACCCGCTATAACCCGCACCTTACAATTTCCCTCTTGTAAAACAGGAATGAAATCAGATTTAATTTCCTGATATGAAGGTGCTGTCATTTTATGCGCAGCAGGTAAATTAATCCAAAGTTGTATAAGGTGTAAAACGCCTCCTGTCTTCGAGAAACTTTCAGGAGCACCTTCCGAATGAACAACACCACTTCCCGCTGTCATCCATTGAATATCACCTCCTTTTATTCTTCCAATATTACCAACGCTGTCTTTATGCTCTACTTCTCCGTCAAATAAAATTGTCACAGGCGCAAATCCACGATGAGGGTGTGGCGGAACAAAAAATGGTTCGCCAGCAGGAATATGCTGTGGACCAAAATGATCTAACATGATAAACGGACTAATTTGTCCTACCCATTGATTAGGCAGAGGACTCATCACAAATTGCTTAGGCCCGAGGTTCTTCTTTTCAGAAGCGATAATCTTCTTTACAGTTTTCATAAATGCTATGGCGCAAAGATATTACATTAATTGTTGTATATACAACAGTTTTTGATTCTAAAGTAAAATCTATTTAGAATTATTCTTTTCCGGCCACGCAAACAACAATCTCGCCCTTAGGCGGATGTGCTGAAAAATGCTGAAAAAGTTCTTCTGCTGTTCCACGACGAGTTTCTTCAAACATCTTGGTAAGCTCTCTCGAGACAGAGCATTTTCTTTCTGCTCCAAAATGTTCCATCACCTCTTCCAATAGTTTTACTAATCGGAATGGCGATTCATAAAATACTATGGTACGCTCTTCTTCTTTCAAAAATAAAAATCGCGATTGACGTCCTTTTTTCTGAGGTAGAAATCCTTCAAACACAAATTTATCGCAAGGTAATCCGCTCATCACTAAAGCAGGAACAAATGCTGTTGGTCCAGGTAAACAATAAACTTCAATGTCTTCCTTGATACACTCGCGCACTATCAAAAAACCAGGATCACTAATCGCGGGTGTTCCTGCATCCGACACCAACGCAATCTTATTTCCTTCTTTCAACAAACGAATGACTTCTTTCAAAGCATTGTGCTCGTTATGCTGATGATGTGATAAAATTCTTTTTTCAATCTGAAAATGCTGTAATAGAAAACGAGCAGTACGCGTATCCTCTGCTAAAATTAAATCCGCATTTTTAAGTACCTCCAACGCACGCAGCGTGATGTCTTGTAAATTACCGATAGGCGTTGGAACCAGCGTAAGCATATAAACTATTTCTTATCTGCAATACTACAAATTAGTTGAATGTACTTTGTGATGATTTAATTGTATTTTCAACCTTGCATTATGAATAAACATTTTAATTTAAAATCGCAGGTCTTTATTGGCGGGCATCTGCTCTTTGCTATTCTATTTTATTTCAGTATTATTTTTTGGAAAGAACGACAAGCATTTGATGCCGCACATTATTTATTAGAAATCATTCTTCGTAAATCTTTTTTCATCGCACACTTTCGTCCAATTGGATTTGTTTCACAAATACTACCCGTAATCGGTGTTTGGATGAGCGTTCCTTTAAAGTGGTTGATGGTTTTATACAGCGTTGGCGATGTGCTTTATTATTATCTGATTTTCTTATTGCTGATTTCTTATTTTAAAAATGAACGAGCTACTCTTTGGTTCTTTGTTATTTATTTAAGCACACTTGCGTATTCGTTTTTTTGTCCTGTTACAGAGTTATTACAAGGACTCGTTTTA
>CAMBYJ010000060.1 GCA_945872015.1 Chitinophaga pinensis
ATGCATTTTTTCCTTGTTCAGTTCCTTCATGCTAAAATTTTGAAGTATAATCTTGATTCAAATCTTGAACAGCTTTCATTTGGTTACGACATCATCGAAAATCAAGTGGACATTAAGGAGAATGAAACTTATCATTTAGTATCTGCTTACCGATACATGGCAACTGTTAAGTTTTATGCGAAAGATTTCCAAGGTGCTGCGAAAAAAATTAATCAGCTTAGAAATAGAATTCCGCTGAAACAACATTTAGTTGCTGATGTAGATAATAAAATTTTCCAGGCGTTGCAGTACTGTATTTTAGGAGAAGATAGTCTTTGCATGCAAATAGTAAGTAGTCTAAAGCGACAGATAAAGGATAATGAGTCGCAGTTTGATTCAACAAATTCGATGATAAAGATTCTAAAAGCCGCACTCAAGCCAGCCGATTACCGTAAGAAAATGAAAAAAATTGCTGATATGTGGGCTCAGTTTGAATCAAACAACAAAACTCCATATTTCGTGATGAAGAATATTAAGCTTGATGAAGCAACTTTACGAAAAATGTGTAATCCAATTAAAAGCTAAATAAAAAAGTCCCGATAATTCGGGACTTTTTATTTAAAAATCGATTGCATTTAAATATTTTTCACTGAGGGGTTTGTTTACATACTTGTAGACAAACTTGTTTGTAGAGGCCTTGTTAATGTCTTCTGGACTGATAGAAGAGGAGAGTACAATGATTTTACAGTTTCCTTTTAACTCTTCGTTCAAACTCTCGAATTCAGTTAAAAATGCGAATCCATCTTTGCCTGGCATGTTCAAATCAAGAAAAATTACTTGGGGGAATTCATTAACATCAGTCAAAGAATGTAAAAAACTTAAAGAATCATCTGTAGAATTCTTTACAATTACTTCAGCTGAAAAATTACTCGCTGAAATCATTCTTTCGTTAATGAAGTTGTCAATCTCATTATCATCTATGAGCAAAACTCTTTTGAAGCGTGCTTTCATTCCTTTTATGAGATTGAAAATTAACTGTTTGTGGTGATGGGCGGAATCGAACCGTCGACACAAGGATTTTCAGTCCTTTGCTCTACCAACTGAGCTACATCAC
The DNA here is from genome assembly GCA_945872015.1 of Chitinophaga pinensis. Taxonomy (GTDB): domain Bacteria; phylum Bacteroidota; class Bacteroidia; order AKYH767-A; family OLB10; genus CAINEC01. Next base: position 1,094 of record CAMBYJ010000060.1, read on the forward strand.
CTGTTGAGGGCGCAAAAGTATGATAATTTTATCAATTTCAAATCTATTTCAAGAAATTAAAATAATAATAATTCGTTTTTTTTGAAATCAATAGTTTTAGCCAGCAATTAATTCACTTATTTTGTGAGGATGAATTTAGCTATTGATCTTGGAAATACAGCATTAAAGTGGGCTGTTTTTGAAGATAAAAATTTGATTTTCAGAGGTAAATTTGATTATTTGAACTTGTTGGAGGACTTGAAGTCCCTCGAGAAGTTTCAAATTAGCAGGGTCGCCTATACAACAGTAATTGAAGTTCCGGAGGAGCTAAAGTATTTCCTAAGTCAGTTTGATTTTGTTTTGCCAATCAATCAAAACAGTACATTTCCGTTGGGTAATGCATACGAAACTCCACAAACACTAGGTATCGACAGGCTTATGAATGCTGTAGCGGCGAACAATTTATTCTCGAATAATAATGTGCTTGTTATTGATTGCGGCACTTGTTTAAAGATAGATTTCGTGTCGATTGCAAATGGCTTTGAGGGTGGCTCGATTGCACCAGGATTGAATATGCGTTACAAAGCGCTGAAGCAATTTACGCATCAATTACCTTTATTAGAGCCCAAACAATTTAATAATTTAACAGGTAAAAACACGAGTGATTCAATTCATAATGGTGTAATGTCAGGTATGGCGAATGAAATAATTGGTGCTGTTAATGCATACGCTGAAAATTATCTAGATCTTAAATTAATTATTACTGGTGGCGACTATCTTTATTTTCAAGATATAATTGAAAAAAAAGCCATATTTGCAGAGCCAAATTTGACACTTATTGGCATCAATTTACTACTACTACATAATATCGAATGAGAAAGCTGCAAATTAAGTTTTTACCACTATTTATTTTATTATCACTTATTTCTGGGCTAAGCTATTCTCAAAACAGTACGATATCTCCTTACTCAAGATTTGGTATTGGCGATTTAACCTTTAATGGTTTTGCTTATCAAAGAGGAATGGCTGGTATGGCGTTGGGGTATACTAATCCATCAACAATTAATGTAAATAATCCTGCCTCTTATGCTTATGATTCAATCATGATAATGGAGATAGGCGCAAATGGAGAATGTTTATTTAGTAGGCAAAATGATATTTCAACCTTTGGCTTAAACGCTGATCTTAATGCTCTCGCAATGGCATTTCCCATTGTTAAAAATAAATTAGGGTTTTCATTCGGGATTATTCCTTTTAGCAGCACGGGTTATAATATTATTTCAAAGAGTAGCATAGATACCTTAAGCACAAAATCTGATATTAATTATATATACAAAGGTACTGGGGGCTATACTAAATATTATTTAGGTGCAGGATTGAAAATCACTAAATCACTATCAGTTGGTGTTAATGCCAATTATTTATTTGGCAATGTAATTAATCAGCGTAAGCAGGAGTTTGCTAATAATATCTTCTTTAATACTAACTATCAGGATGAATTAAGTTTAAGTGATTTTTATTTTGAATACGGATTAAATTGGAAGCATTCATTAAAGAATGATAAGTCAATTGCGATAGGAATTACCGGATCGCCTTCTCAAAGAATAACTGCAAATAGAAACCTTCTTTGGCTGAATTATAAAAAAGCTGCTACTGGATTTGATGTAATAAAAGACACTGTTTTTTTGTCGTTGGATAATCAAGGAGAAGTTGTGTTGCCTTTAAGTTATGGTATTGGTTTTTGTGTTTCGAAGTCGAATAAATGGAACTATGGCGCCGACGTAAAAATTCAAAACTGGAGCGAATATGAGTCGTTTGGAGAGAAGGATAATTTGAATAATAGTTTTTCGCTATCTGCAGGAGGAAGCTATATTCCCAATAACCTGCTTTCATCAAAATATGTAAGCCGCATTGAATACCGCTTTGGTGCGTATTACAACAAATCGTATTTGAATCTTAATAATAGCGACTTGAACGATGTAGGTATTTGCCTTGGCTTTGGATTACCTATTAAAAGAAGTTTTCAATCAAAGGTAAATTGCAGTTTGCAATTTGGTAAACGCGGGACGTTAAATGATAATCTAATAAGAGAACAATATATTCGTTTGTCAATTGGACTTACTTTTAATGAAGTATGGTTCATCAAAAAGAAATATGATTAATTTTTAATCGCAATGGGATTTCTGAAAAAGCTTTTTTTGTTATTGGTGATTTCATGGAGCTTTGCTTCTTGTGAAAACAATGAAAGTGAAATATCTCGGATAACAGCAAGACCAAATGATCCCGTTGAAGAGATTGCAGGATTACAAACAATATATAGTGACTCGGGTTCTGTAAAGGTCCTTTTAGAAGCGCCTGTGATGCGAAAATTACTTGTGCCAAAGCAAATAACAGAACTTCCTAAAGGAATGAAAATTAGTTTTTATGATGCAGAAATGAATGTAATTTCCAGAATGAAATCAAATTATGCTGTTCATTACGAGCAGGAACACAGATGGGAGGCAAGAAACAATGTAGAAGTTGTTAATTTAAAAGGCGAGAAGCTGAACACTGAAAAACTAATCTGGGACGAACGGACAAATAAACTGCTTTCAGATAATTTTGTTAAAATTACAACTAGCAAAGAAATTATCATGGGTAATGGTTTTGAAGCTGATCAGGATTTTAGCCATTATAAAATCTTTAATGTAACAGGTCATATTACACTTAATCAATGAATATCTACCGACTGCTTGAGGTTTGCTGGTTAATACTGACTTTATTGGCAGTATCAGTGGGTATATTTAAAAGCCTTACGGAGTCGGCATTGTCAGGACTTTGGTTTTTTTTAGTAGCCTTTTTTACTAGTATTTTTTGGATGGTGCGCCGCTCTCAAAGGACAAAAAACGAGTCGGAAACAGATAATTAGCCCTATCTTTTTTAATATTACTTAAGTGGATGCTTTTATCAATAAATAAAGAGTTGTATATTCGCAACCTTAAATACAGAATTAAATAGATTACTATGGCAGTTATTGAAAAAATAAGAAGCAAATCAGGTCTTCTTATTGGAATTATCGGGTTTAGTTTAGTAGCATTCGTTTTGGGTGACTTATTCTCATCAAATAATGGGCTTTTTGGTGGTTCTGATAATACAGTCGGAATTATCGGAGGTAATAAAGTCGATTTGATGGACTATAATACACGTGTAGAAGAGTATGTTGAGAATTATAAAACTCAAACTCAAAATCAAACAGTTGATCAGGCTACTATGGATCAAATCAGAGAGCAGGCTTGGAATAAATTCGTTAACGATTTTGTTATGGTATCCCAATACAAAAAGTTAGGTTTAATATGCTCAGCTGATGAATTATTTGATATGGTTCAAGGTAAAAACATCGATCCGCAAATTCGTCAGGCATTTACTGATCCGAAAACAGGTCAGTTTAGCCCATCAGGGGTTATTCAGTTTCTGAAAAACAAAAACAATGACCCAAAGGCTGCTGAACAATGGGCTGCTTTTGAAAAAGCACTTAAAGAAAAGCGAATCGCTGAAAAATATAATGAGCTTGTTAAGGGTGGATTGTATGTTACAAAAGATGAAGCAAAAGATAATTTCATTGATATGAACAGGACAGCTTCTGTTAAGTATGTAATGATTCCATATGCCTCGATAGTTGATACAACAATTCAGGTTTCTGATGCTGACTTGAAAGCAGTTTACAATGAGAATTTGAAAAAATACAAGCAACAAGATTCGCGCTCGGTAGAATATGTTGCATTTAATGTTAAGCCGTCTGATGTGGATATCAAATCAGCATCGAATGATTTTTCTAAATTATTAGAAGAGTTCAAAACGTCTTCAAATGATTCAGCATTTATTGTAGCAAACTCAGATCAGCCACTTGATAATACTTACCATAAGAAAGGAACATTACCATTTAATATTGATTCTGCAATGTTTTCTGCAGCAGTAGGAACTGTAATGGGACCTTATGATATGAATGGTGTTTATTCAGCTTCTAAATTGATTGCTGTAAAATCTATGGCCGATTCAGTTAAGGCACGTCATATCTTATTAAAAGTTGAGCCAGGTAAAGCAGATGTAGCTAAGGCAACAGCTGATAGCATCATCAAAGCAATTAAAGGCGGAGCGAAATTCGAAGATTTGGCAACTAAATATTCAGTTGATCAGGCTGCAAATGCCAAAGGTGGAGACCTAGGTTGGTTCAATTACCAAATGATGGTTGAGCCATTCAGTGAAGCTTGTTTCAGTTCTTCAAAGGGTTCATTAATCACTGTAGAAACACAGTTCGGATTACATGTGATTGATGTAACAGATATGAGCGCAGCTTCTAAGCAAGTAAAGGTTGCTACATTGGTAAAGAAGGTAGAACCAAGTGCTAAAACAATTCAAACAATTTTTACGAAAGCAAACGAGTTTGCAAATAAATTTAACACAGCAGAAGGATTTGATAAAGGAATTAAAGATCAAAATCTGACCAAATTAGCTGAACAAAACATTCAGGAAAACAATCGTCAGGTTGGTGGTTTTGAAAATTCTCGCGAACTAATCCGTTGGTCATTCAAAGCAAAGATTGGTGAAATTTCTAAGGCATTCGATTTTGGTAATACGTATGTAGTTGCAAAACTGACTGATATCCGTGAGAAAGGAACTGCAACTTTGGAACAAGTGAAAGATCAAGTTACGATGGATGCACGTAAAGAGAAGAAAGCTCAAATGTTTATCGATCAATTATCTAAAGCAGGATCATCAAATATTGATGCTATTGCGACTAAGGTAAAACAAATAGTGCAGGCTGCTGATAATGTATCGTTCGCTTCTCCTTTCTTAGGTAATGCAGGATTTGAAGGATCTGTAGTAGGTAATATAATTACCCTAAAAGCAGGTCAAGTATCGAAGCCAGTAAAAGGAAATGCAGGTGTTTATGTTGTTTTAGTAAGCAACTTTAATGAACCAACATTGCCAAAGGAATTTAAAGAGTCTGCTAACCAATTGAAAGTGCAATTACAAGGTCGTGCTCAGTACGAAGTTGAAAATGCGTTGAAGGAAAAAGCAGATATTACTGATCACAGAGGAAGATTCTATTAGGATTTTTAAACAAAATATAAAAGGGAGAATAATTATTCTCCCTTTTTTTATTTCCATAAGTTTTTATGCTCCAGCTTGACTTTGCCTTTAAAAAACAGCTTTGTGCTTTCGGCAAATGCAGCGGTGTAATCTGAAACAAAAAAATGATGCTTCGTTTTTTTACCATTGTTTAATAATGCGTTTGCATTTAATACTTCTTTGGTATGATTTGCAACAATGCCTGCCGTATCAAATAATGTTACTTTGCCTTTATAGTATTGTTCAATTTCAGGTTTGATTAATGGGTAATGTGTACATCCTAAAATCAAACTATCTACACCTTTTAATTTCGGCCGCGATAGGTAGTCGTTGATGATAGTTTTTGAAATTTTATTATTAAAAAAACCTTCTTCAATCATTGGTGCAAGAAGGGGGGTGGCTAATGAAGCAACCTCTAATTTTTTATTTTTTGATTTAATTTTTTTAGCGTAGATATCAGTTTTTATAGTGGCTTTGGTACCAATTACACCAACTGATTTTAACTTAGGTTGATCGCAAACAAAATCAACAACCGGATCAATTACATTAATAATAATTGATTTGTTACCCACATGTGCTTTTATCAAATCATATGCAACAGATGAAATACTATTACAAGCAATCACAATTACTTTACAATTGTAAGTCATTAAAAAATCACTGATTGCAATCGCCCATTTCTGAATTGACTCTGGCGATTTATCACCATAGGGTAGGTGAGCGGTGTCGCCAAAATAAACAATATGTTCTTTGGGCATTAACTTGTTTATTGCACTTGCAACTGTTAACCCTCCAATACCTGAATCGAATATTCCTAAGGGCCTTGAAGCATCACTTTTTTTCTTTGCCATATAACAAAATTGATAAAAAAATAAAAAGCCCCGAGGATTGATCGGGGCTTTTATTAACTATTTCATTTTACTTATTTAATGCCAAGCTTTGCTTTTACTAAGGCTAGAATATCATCTGATTCCTGGGCGAAAAGTAAATTACCCTGAGCACTATCAAAGATATATGAATATGATTTTTCTTTTGCGACCGCATTGATAGCATCTTGAGCCTTTTTAATAAGTGGAGCCTGAAGTTCTTCTCTTTTCTTTTGAAGCGAAGCCTGAGCTGACTCTTCAAAAGATTGAATTCTATCTTGTAAATCCGAAAGCTCTTTTTCTTTTGCTTGTTTAATCGGGTCAGCCATCGACGCTTCTTTCGATTTATAATCAGAATACTTTTGGTTTAATTCAGCATTCATTGACTTCGATTGAGCCTGCAACGATACAATAAATTTATCCAATAATGAATCTGCAACTTTTGATTCTGGCATAATCGCAAATAATTCATTTGAATTGATATGGCCAAATTTTAATGTTGATTGAGCGTTACAAAAATTTGTTAAACTTAAGAATACACCAAACGCAACTGCAATTAATTTCTTCATGATTTTACTTTATTTTTTATGATTGATTATTTTTTATCTATTGAACCACCGCCTTGTGTCGATTTGCTATCTGAACCAGAGCCAGTACCGCCTGATTTGCTTCCTGCTTTATAACCCATTGATGCGAGTACTTCGTCGCTTTTATCATATTTCGGATTAGTATAAAGCATTGTTAAGTCGCCTGATTTATCAAATATAACGGCATAACTTTGATCAGTTGCAATCTTCTTAACGGCATTATAAATCTTATCTTGAAGTGGTTTAATAAGCTCTTGTTTCTTCTTAAATAACTCACCTTCATATCCGAACTTTGCCTTTTGAAACTCTTTTACTTCTTTTTCTTTATTCGTAATTTCAAGTTCTCTCTTCTTTTTCATATCCTCAGTTAAAAGGATTTGCTCAGCCTGATAATCTTTGTAAAGTTTATCGATAATGGCATACTTGCCTTCTATTTCTTTTTGCCAGCTGATGCTAAGCTGATCTAGTTGCTGCTGTGCAGCTTTATATTCTGAAATATTATCTAAAATATACTGACTATCAATAAAAGCATATTTCTGAGCACAAGCAGGTTTCATTGCTATTGCAATAAAAAACACTAATAGGGTTACCAATTGTTTTTTCATAAATTTCTTTTTTTGAGGCACCTAATATTCGTGCCAAATTTACCAATTTATTTTTAACCTGAGTACAGTAATTAGAATTGTTGTCCGATCGTAAAGTGAAAGTTTGACCCACTGTAAATTTTACTTCCGTCTACGTCGTCAAATCCATAACCCCAGTCTAAACCTAGTAATCCGAACATCGGTAAGAATATCCTTACACCCATTCCCGCAGAGCGCTTAAGAGAGAATGGATTAAAGTTTCTCATACCTAAATAATTGTTCCCTCCCTCTATAAACCCAAGTGTATAAATAGTTGCCGAAGGATTTAGTGAAATAGGGAAGCGTAGTTCGACCGTAAATTTATCGTATGCTGTTCCACCGACATTGCTTCCGTTCACTTTCGGAGTTACTGAGTTATTGTCATAACCTCTTAGGGCAATAATTTCACGACCATCTAGAGCAAATCCCGATAGTCCATCTCCCCCAAGGTAAAAGCGTTCAAACGGACTTTGACCAATGTCTTTGTTGTAAAATCCTAAAAATCCAAATTGTGCTCTACTAAATAGTACAAACTTTCCTACACTTTTATAGCTGACTGCACTAAACTTCCATTTGTGATATTCAATCCATTTGTATTTTTCAGT
>CAMBYJ010000061.1 GCA_945872015.1 Chitinophaga pinensis
ACTAATCAAGTTAGTGGTGAAGCAAGTGTAAGTTACTTATACTCGCTTGAGGCCGCAAAAAATATTCATCAATATAATCCTAATGCTAAAATAATAATCCTATTACGTAATCCTGCAGAACGTGCATGGAGTCATTTTTTGATGGAAAAGAGAATGGGATTGGTAGCTACGAATTTTTCAGATGCATTTACCCTCTACAATAACGAAGATCGTAAGATATGGGGTAAAGACCCGATTTTCTTAAGTGGTGGTTTGTACTATTTACAAGTAAAAAGATTCCTAGATATTTTTCCAAAAGAACAATTATTTATTTGTTTTTATGAAGACTATAAAGCAAATCCACAGAAATTAATTACTGAACTATTAAATTTCTTAGGCATCGATAATAAAGAGGAAATAAAAATAAAAATTGCTAACGAAGCTCGTAAAAGTATTTTCGATAGTTTCTTGCCTTCAGGTGGATTAAAGCATACATTGAGAAGTATTGCGCAAAAAACAGGATTACATGCTACTTTAAAAAGAATACTATCGAAAAAAAATGATGAGAAACTACCTGCAGCTATTCGAATACAATTAAACAATTACTACTTAGCAGATATTCTTAAATTAGAGGAGTTACTTCATGTTAATCTCAATAATTGGAAATAAATATGAAAATAAATGTAAGCGCAGATAGTATTATCAAAAATAGTTTTTACCAGTTTTTATGGTTTACTTTTTTTGCAAGCGCATTTTTTATTTTCGGTCGTGTACCTAACCGACTCTTTGTTGATATTACTTCCGTTGCATTTATTTTTATTCTATTATTCCAATATGGATTAGAAATTGTAAAATCTATTCAACGCAAAAAAATAAAAGGTATCACGATAATCATGATGCCATTTATCCTTATACCGATTATAAGTGCAATTCAATCGAATAAAGTTTTTGGACAACCACTCGCTTACGGAATTCTGGCGCAACGACAATTAACGATGATTTTATGTGCTCATTTTATTGCATGTGCGTTAGGCGATGGATGGTTAACAAAAGAAAAATTTGAAAAGTATTTTATTGGCTCGTTACATATTCTATTAGTTGTATTTCTCTTTTTCTATTTGTTTGTTAACCCCGTCCACTTTATTAATTCTGAATTTGTAACTCTTAGTCCTAATAAAGGATATCGCTATGAATTTCCCGATTCATGTGTCTATGGTTTATTTCTATACGGACTTTTTAAAATCTGGATATTAAAAGAAAAGAGCTGGCTATTCTCAGTACTACTGTGCAGCTTTTATATTTTGAACTTTTTAATGGATAGAACACAACTCATAGCAATCGTTGGAACTATTTGTGTTTATTGGGCTTTAAACTTTTCGCTCCCTAGAATTATAAGAACATTCATTGTTGGAGGTATTGGTGCAATATTATTTTTAGGAGTTGTCGGTTTAATTGCGCCTGAATTCATTGAAAAAAATATTAAGCTTTATGTAACCGCAGGTGAAACCTTATCGGGTGAAAAAGTATCGGAATCATCTACTCATGTTCGATTTATGGAATCGAAAATTGCTTTAGCTGGCTTTTTAAAACATCCAATACTAGGTGTAGGATTTCTTAGTAATAAATGGAATGACGGTTTTAGAAGTTTGAACAAACATTTTTATCCTATTGACGTAGGACTGCTAGGAAATTTATTCGTTTATGGAATATTTGGCACTTTGATATTTTACATTCCATTCTATTATTCATGGAGGTATAGTTTTAAAATAAACAAAAAAGATGATGCTTTAATAGTATCAACAATCTATGTTATGCTATTTCAATTTGCAGATTACTTTACATGCGCCTCTAATCAGAAGTTTTATGGTGTAATTGCAGTATACTTTGGAATCATTTATTATTACCGTTACAGAAAAGAAAATTTAATTGACTCAAAATGATTTTTGTTGTTGGGAATAGCAGGTCAGGTACAACATTATTAGGAAGAATGCTTGGGAATAATTCCAATGTAAAATTATTTCCTGAGTTACATTTATTCGGACCCTGCGTTGCGCATGGTAAAGAACTTGAGAAAATTTCAGCTAAAGAATGTGATGAAATTTTTATGTGGCTGCTTGATGTATTAGACAATGGTTTTTTCGCTAAACGTAATCCAAAATTTTATGAAGAAAAAGCTCAACAAATGCGAGCAACTTTTTATAAGGAAAATGTTGATGCATGGGATGCTTACGAGTATTTCATAAAAAATAATCTTAAGGGAAGCTTGATTCCCTGTGAAGATATGCCTGGAAATGTATTTAAGTTAAACCAAATACTATTGAAATTCCCATCATGCAAAATAATAAATATCGTTAGAGATCCTCGTGATATTATTTTATCTCAGAAAAAACGATATCAACGTAGGATGATGGGAGGACATTATATTTCGAGTGCGAACCTTATTCGATTCTGGGCAAATTATCATCCATACTTTATTTCACATATCTGGAAGAACGCCGTACGTGCAGGCATTGCCTATGAAAATCATCCTAACGTAATCAATGTGCGTTTTGAAGATTTAGTTTTAAATACCAAAGATACCTTAATTAAAATTTGTTCACATTGCAATATTACCTATGAAGATAGTATGATGCATGTGCCTCAATTTGGAAGCTCTACAATAGTTGATGACCCTACTAAATTTGGCGTTGCCAATGAACGTGTAGGAACGTGGAATAAGGGTGATTTATCAAATGGAGAATTAGAGATATGTGAAACTATTGGTAAAAAAGAAATGATGCATTTTAACTATCCACTCAGCAACATAAAATCAAGTATATTTGTTAAACTGTGGTTCTACTTATTACTACCTGTTAAAGGCGCAATTTCATTTTTATTCAATTGGAAAAGTACAAAAGGGATTATTGATTTTATTAAAACGAGAATTATAAATTAAATGCAAAACAAAAAAATATTTTTCTTAGTTGGTCTTTTTACCTTATCGGTACTGATAGTGTTAGGTTTTAAAATCATAAAACAAAACAATGTTTGTAATACTGAATATGTAAAAGCAATTTCAAAAAAATATCCTGTTGGCTGGCCTTGGAAGGGTGTATCAGTGCAGTCAGGAAAATCTGACTATAGAGATATTGCAGTTTTAAAAGAAGCAGGAGCTAACTTTGTTCGTATCCAATTAAAACCATGTAAACGCACAGACAATGGCAAGATATCACCTATAGATGCATTTTATAATGAGCTTGTATGGACGGATAAAATCCTAGATGAATGTAAAAAGCAAAACATCACAGCCATGATTGCTTATAATATGTTTGTATTAGATCCTAACGATCCTGTTGATGACAAGTCTTCTGAATTCTGGCAAGGGAACAAATATCTAGATAGTTCATATGCTCAGATAGACATCATCTGTAAAAGATATAAAAACAGAGGAAATGAATTATGCGCGTATGAGTTTATGAGTGAACCAGCAATAGGAGGTGATGAGCTTTCTAGTGCGAGCAATCCTCCGCGATTAGAAGAGTTTTTTAAAAACACCCTAAAGATAATTCGTAAATACGATAACGTTAGATACTTCCTATTAACTCCTGGTCCTTATGGGAAACCTCTGAATTATATTAGATTTAAAGGATTCAATATTAAGGATGATAAATTAATTTATGGCGCACATCAGTATTTACCTCAACAATACACACATCAAGGAATTAAAAAAAGACCAAGAGGAATTAATTATCCAGGAGTCATTGCTGGTAAAAATTGGGATAAAAATGCGCTGATTAAATCATTTAATGCTCTTAAAACATTTGAAACAAAAACAGGCTATCCCATATTTATTGGAGAATTTCAGTCTGTACGCTGGGCTCCAAATTGTAATCAGTGGGTGAAAGATGTTATTGAAATAATGAATGATAATAAATGGGGATGGGCCTATTTTGCTTACCAACCTGATTATGATTTCTGGAATCCTTACATGGAAGTAAAAAATCCGAATGACAATTACAAAGATTGGACATTAGAGAATAAAGGACGAGAATCGGAAATTTGGAAATATTTGACTTCAACAGGATTTAAAAAATAACAGAATGAAAGTAGCAATCATAGATAAGGTTGGAAGTAAAGCTGGTATTGATCACTATGATATTTCCTTATTACGTGGACTAATTGCTGCTGGTGATGACTGTTACTTATATTCTAATTTTGATTGCAATGAACCACACGTAAAATATAAAAAGTACTTTGATAATGTTGGTGTTGGAAAATTAAAATCGGTTATTAGCACCTTCACTGGTTTCTTTGCAAGTATGATTAACGCAAAAGTATCAGGAGTACATTGGTTAATCTTCCATATATTCAGTCCTAACAGCTTTGATTTAATCACATTACTTGTTGCGCGATTATTAGGCTTTAAAGTTTTAACTATTGTTCATGATATTGAAAGTTTAGAGTTTACTACTTCACCATTAATAAAAAATTGGGTGGTAGATAAATTGCCTAATCAACGAGTGGTGCATAATAATTTTTGCAAAGAGGAAATTGCTAAAATAATTTCTGAAAAATCATTGCAACGAACAGCTATTATTCCTCATGTAAATTTTATTCAGTTATTTGACGAATATCATGACGATGATAACAAAGTAGTACGTTTGAAAAATAACAATACTGTTATCAATAAGCTTTCTCCTCAAATTGCTGAAGCAATTAAAAATGGTGAAGAGCTATTATTATTTTTTGGTCAAATAAAAAAAGCAAAAGGGGTTGATATACTATTAAGAGCTGCTGCTGAAACGAAAAGTAATTACAAACTAATAATAGCAGGGAAATTACGATTTGAAGATTGGGATAAATATGATGCGATTATCAAAGAACATGGATTAACAGAAAAAGTTATTCCTGTTATCCGACATATAAGCGATGAAGAAAGAGATGTGTTGTTCGCAATTTGTAAAGCGGTGATTCTACCCTATCGTTTTATCTACCAAAGTGGTGTTTTATTAATGGCTATGAGTTTTCCTAAAATAGTTTTAGCATCTGATTTATCTCCTAATTCGGATATTGTAGAAGATGGCAAAAACGGATTTTTATTTAAGTGCAAAGATGTTAGTCACCTTGCAGGAAAACTAGACAATTTATTTACTGAAAGCTATAATACCGACTTGCTATTAAAAAATGCAATGCACGATATTGATGAAAAGAATAGTCCTGTTCTAATAGGCAAAAAATTTCACGAAGCGATGCTTAACCTTAAATAATTTACAATCGTTTAATCAAGAATAATTATTTACAACATGAAGAAAAATAAAGAAAAAACAATTCAAAAAACGAATGAAAATTCAGTTTTAATATGGATAGGTTTAATAACTATTATTTTACTTGGACTATTTATTTATTCTAATTCTCACGATTGCTCTTTTCAATTTGATGATAAACATAATATCACCAACAACGAAACCATCAGAAATATTTCTAACATAAAAGAAATGTGGGAAAGTAATAAATCCCGAATTGTTCCTGTTTACACATTTGCAATTAACTATCATTTTAGTAAATACAATGTTGGCAGTTATCATTTGTTAAATATCATAATACATTTAATTGCATCGTGCTTAGTATTCTGGATTATAAGGATGCTATTCAAATCGCCTGTTTTAAAAGATCATTCACTAGCAAAACATCAAACAGCAATTGCATTAATTACTGCTTTAATGTTTGTTTCTCATCCGCTGGCAACAAGCGCAGTTACTTATATAGTACAACGCATGGCTTCGATGGTTGCTATGTTTTATTTGCTATCTATTGGTTTGTATTTAAAAGGAAGATTAACCAAAGAAAAGGCTGTATTGTATTATTCGCTCGCAGGAATTACAGCGCTATTTGCGTTTTTAACTAAAGAAAATGCTTACACACTTCCGCTTGCAATAGCTTTAATTGAAATTTTCTTTTTTACTACTAAAAATATCGTAATTGATTTTAAAGACAAGAAAATTATTTTTGCACTCTTAGGAACTATTGCATTTATTGCAATTACGTTATCTATCTTTTCATTTAGCATTTTTAATCCAATTGCTCCTTCAAGTCTTAACCGAGAAACAATTACATCTTCCAACTATTTCATTACACAGTTAGGTGTTATAGTAAAATACCTTCAGCTATTAATCTTACCAATTAATCAGAATATTGATCATGATGTAAAATTAACAAGTAACTTGTTTGAGTTAAGCACTTTGTTAAGTGGTTTGTTTTTGGTTTCGTTAGTTGCATTAGCCATCTATCTTTTCAATAAAAACAGAATTGTTTCATTTGGAATTATTTGGTTTTTCTTAACTATATCGATTGAATCTAGTATTATTCCTATTACCGATTTAATATTTGAACATAGAACATATCTGCCTTCAGTTGGATTCTATTTAATAGTAAGCTGCATTATCTATCAATATATCTATTCAAGAAATAAAGGATTAACTACTGCCTTATTTGTGTTTATAATTGGAAGCTATTCATTACTTACCATCCAGCGAAACAAAGTCTGGAAAGATGAAATAAGCTTATGGACGGATGCGAACATTAAAGCACCAAATAAAGTAAGACCATTTTTAAATTTAGGATATGCGTATGGCAATAAACAGCAATGGGATAAAGCAATTTACAATTTTAATAATGTAAATAGATTAGAACCTAATTATCACGCTGCAGCATATAGTAATTTAGGTATCGCGTATTGGGCAATAGGACAAAAAGAAAAATCGATGGAGAATTATTCGATGGCCATTAAAGTTGACTCGACTTATGCTGATGCTTATTATGGCCGTGGAGTTTGTTACTATTATTTAAATGACCAGGATAAAGCATTACAGGATTATTCGAAAGCGCTTAAGTATTTACAACGACCAGAATTATATTTCAACCGCGCTCTGATTTATTCCAATAAAAAAATGTGGAATGAAGCAATAACAGATTTTTCGAAAGCTATTTCAACAACTCCTGATAATTCAAGCTTATACTATAATCGCGGATTAGCATATGGAGGTATGAATCAATGGGAGCTAGCGGCTGATGACTTTACAAAGACACTTGAATTAGATCCGCAAAATAAATCTGCTGCAACTAATCGCGAATTTGCATTTTCAAAATTGAAAGAAACTGCAAATAAGAAATAACCCGATAAGCTTTTAATTCTACTGTTATTCTACTGTAACGCTCTTTGCTAAATTACGTGGCTGATCAACATTACATCCACGCATAACAGCAATATGATACGCTAAAAGTTGTAATGGAACAACACTAACTAGAGGCACAAGAATTTCATCGGTCTCAGGAATTTCAATTACGTAATCCGACATCTTTTTCACTTCTTCATCTCCTTCGGTAACAATTGCAATTATTTTTCCTTTACGGGCTTTTACCTCTTGAATATTGCTTACTACTTTCTCATAAGAACCATGTTTAGTTGCAATAACCACTACTGGCATTTCTTCATCAATTAATGCAATTGGACCATGTTTCATTTCAGCAGCAGGATAACCTTCTGCATGGATATAAGAAATCTCTTTTAACTTCAATGCGCCTTCTAACGCCACCGGGAATCCGTAACCACGACCTAAGTATAAAAAGTTACGTGCATCTTTATATTGAGCTGCAATTTCCTTTGCTTGTTCATTACACTTCAATGCTTTTTCAACTTTCGCAGGAATAGTTTCCAGCTCATTTAAAATCTGACGGAAACGCGATTCCGTTATAGTACCACGGCGATGTGCAATTTGCAATGCCATTAACGTTAATACTGTTACCTGCGCTGTAAATGCTTTTGTTGATGCAACACCAATCTCTGGTCCTGCGTGCGTATAGGCACCAGCGTGAGTAGCGCGTGGAATACTTGATCCAACAACGTTACAAACTCCGAAAATTGTTGCACCTTTTGATTTTGCGAGTTCAACTGCAGCAAGTGTATCAGCTGTTTCACCACTTTGAGAAATTGCAATTAATACATCATCTTCAAAAATTACCGGATTACGGTAACGGAATTCAGAGGCATACTCTACCTCTACCGGAATACGTGCTAAATCTTCAATTAAATATTCAGCAACTAATCCTGCATGCCATGATGTACCACAAGCAGCTATGATAATTCGTTTTGCGTTGGTTAATTTTTTCTCAAACTCACTGATGCCTCCTAATTTGATGGCACCGCTTTTCGCATCAAAGCGACCACGCATACTATCATTGATAGAACGAGGCTGCTCATAAATTTCTTTCATCATGAAATGCTCGTATCCACCTTTCTCTAACGCTTCTAATTTTAATTCCAGCTCCTGGATATAAGGCGTTTTAATTTCGTTACCAATTGTTTTAACCGTTAACACGCCATTATCCATAATAGCTACTTCACCATCATTTAGGTAAGCAACATTCTTTGTGTATTCAACAATGGGCGTTGCATCAGACGCAACAAAAAATTCATCAACCCCAATACCAACTACAATCGGACTTCCCTTACGGGCAGCAATCATTTTATTTGGTTCGTTACGAGATAAAACAACAATCGCATACGCACCAACTACTTCTCCTAAAGCTAAACGAACGGCTTCTTCAATACTCACCTTCTCACGCAATTGAATTTCTTCAATCAAATGAATAAGTACCTCTGTATCGGTATCACTATGAAAAACATGTCCTTCTTGAATTAACTCTGCTTTGATAGAAGAATAATTTTCAATAATTCCATTATGGATGATTGCTAAATTTTGAGTTTGCGAATAATGCGGATGCGCGTTACGATCATTAGGCTCGCCATGCGTTGCCCAACGAGTATGCCCCATTCCTACATTTCCTTCTACATTTTTATCTTTCGTAAATTCTGAAAGATCGCTCACCTT
>CAMBYJ010000062.1 GCA_945872015.1 Chitinophaga pinensis
AAACAAACAAAAGTTACGCAACCTTCTATCTTCATTCACTCAGTTGTTTTAGCAAAAACATTAGGCGAGAGCTTTATGCCGGATATGGTTGCAGGTCACTCGCTTGGAGAATTTTCTGCATTAACTGCGAATGGCACGCTATCGTTTGAAGATGGATTACGATTAGTAATTGAGCGTGCTAATGCAATGCAGGCGGCATGTGAAGCAGTACCCGGAACGATGGCCGCAGTATTAGCTTTAGATGATGCTAAAGTAGAAGAGATTTGTGCAGGCATCGACAAAGTTGTTGTTGCTGCTAATTATAATTGCCCGGGACAATTAGTAATTTCAGGTTCATTAGAAGGCGTTAAAGAAGCATGCGAGCAAATGACTGCTGCTGGTGCTAAAAGAGCTTTATTACTTCCTGTAGGTGGTGCATTTCATAGTCCTTTAATGGAACCAGCACGAGAGCGACTAGCTGCAGCGATTGAAGCAACAGCATTCAATACTCCTAGCTGTGCAATCTATCAGAATGTAACTGCGATGCCTCACCGCAATGCAGATGAAGTTAAAAGAAATCTTATTGCACAATTGACAGCTCCTGTTCGTTGGACACAATCTGTTCAGAATATGGTTACTGATGGTGCAACTACATTTATTGAAGTTGGACCAGGTAAAGTTTTACAAGGATTAGTTAAAAAAATACATAAAGAAGCAGAAGTTTTATCTGCTTAAGATTATACAATCATGGAATTAAATTCACTGAATGCAATATCTCCTGTTGATGGTCGCTATTTTAAAGTATGCGAACCACTCACACATTATTTTTCAGAAGAGGCATTAATCAAATACAGAGTAAAAGTAGAAGTCGAATATTTTATTGCACTTTGCGAATTACCATTAGCCCAATTAAAATCTGTACCGGCAGATTGCTATGCAAGTCTTAGAAAACTATATGAAGAGTTTTCAAGTGATGATGCAATGCGTATTAAGACAATTGAGCGAACAACTAATCACGATGTAAAAGCAGTGGAGTATTTTTTAAAGGAAGAATTTGATAAGTTGAATTTAAGTGAATACAAAGAATTTATTCATTTCGGATTAACAAGTCAGGATATAAACAATACCTCTATTCCACTTTCTGTTCAGGAAGCATTGCAAAATGTTTATTATAGGGAGTTAAATCAGTTATTAGAAAAGTTACAAGAGTTAAGCACCGCATGGAAAGGAATTCCAATGCTTGCACGTACACATGGTCAGCCAGCCTCTCCTACTCAACTAGGAAAAGAGATTTATATTTTCAAACATCGAATAGAACAACAATTAATACAGTTGCAGGAAATTCCTAATACAGCCAAGTTTGGGGGTGCAACGGGTAACTTTAATGCTCACATGGTTGCCTATCCGCAATTTGACTGGGAAAATTTCGCAAATAAATTTGTTCTGACATTAGGATTAAAGCGTTCGCCTTATACTACTCAGATTGAATCATACGATAACATGGCAGCATTGTTTGATGCTATGAAGCGTATTAACACCATATTGATTGATTTAAGCAGAGATATCTGGACCTACATCTCAATGAATTACTTCACGCAAAAAGTAGTAGCTAACGAAGTAGGATCATCAGCTATGCCTCACAAAGTAAATCCTATTGACTTTGAAAATGCAGAAGGAAACTTAGGTTTATCGAATTCGATTTTAGAACACCTTGCAGCAAAACTTCCAGTATCCAGATTACAACGCGACTTAACAGACTCGACAGTTTTAAGAAATATCGGAGTTCCTTTTGCACATATTTCAATAGCATTGGCATCGTTAAACAAAGGGTTAAATAAAATCAGCGTTAACGAAACAGTTATTCATACTGACTTAGAAAACAATTGGGCCGTTGTAGCAGAGGCGATTCAAACAATTTTACGAAGAGAGTCTTATCCTAATCCGTATGAAGCTTTAAAGTCGCTAACACGTACGGGAGAAAAAATCAACGAGCAGACAATAAAAGATTTCATTAAGACCTTAAATGTAAGCGAGGAAATCAAAAGTGAACTTTCGAAGATTACCCCTCATAATTATATCGGGATTAGTTACCACTATTAATATCTTTTATTTATTGTAAATACTATATTTGCGAAAATAATTCGCAATGTCTTTTCTTTTTCTGTTTTTCGGGATGATGTGTTTTGGAGTCAGCAACTGCTTATGGCGTGACTTACAAATAAAGTATAGTAACTTTCAAATTTTATTTGCGAGAAGTACAATAACGATATTAATTTTAATTCTTATTGATTTATCATTTGAAGGAAGCAACATTCTTACAATCGATAATGCATTTCAACAATTTATATACTCTTCACCTTGGATATTAATAAGCCTATTGGGACTATTATTTTTCATTCAATCGGTCAAATATCAAGCAAGTGGCTTATCGGGTGCTGTAGTATTATGGAGCACCTTATTTGGAGTTCTTTTTTCAAAAGCATTTGACAAGAGTCCGCTACCCGATACCTTCGGCTTAGTTATCGCACTTTATTTGATTGGCTTATCTCTTATTGATAAGAATATTATGAAGGCCAGCTTGCCAGGAAGAGGAACATTGATGGCTTTAGGAGCAGGATTATGCTGGGCTTTAGCAAGCAGAGGATTCAAAACGGGTATTTCAGCAACAAACCCAATAGTATTTGCATTGTTTCAAGAAGCTACGGTTTTAATCATTGCAATAATGGTGCTTTTCTATCAAAAGAAATTTTCTGGTCTTAACTATAAATTATCCAACAAAATTTTTGTTGATGTTCTGCTTCTTGCATTACTAACTGTTGGAGGAATCATGGGTACTAATCTCGCTTTAAAAAGCAGCACACTGATTTATTTTACATTGATAAGCGCAGTACAACCTGCAGCAACAGTAATTGTCTCTAAATTTATTCAGAAAGAAGAAATCAATAGCCGACAAATAATTGGAGCTGGGATATTAATTATAGCTGCATCAATAGTCTGATATTTTTTCTTTGGCGATTATGGTAATTTGATTAGATTTGAAAATGTCAGAAACAACGGCACTCAAAAAATCATTAAGCGGAATTCATATATGGGCTTTAGCCGTTGGCCTTGTTATATCGGGAGAATATTTCGGATGGAATTATGGTTGGGCAAGTGGTGGTCCGATGGGAATGTTCATTGCAACAACTATCATCACCATTTTTTATTTATGCTTTGTATTTAGTTACACCGAACTCACAACAGCTTTACCAGATGCAGGTGGTCCGTTTACTTTTGCTGATAAAGCATTCGGAAGAAGAGTCGCCGTTTTTACAGGCTATGCAACTGTCGTTGAATTTGTATTGGCTACACCTGCTATTGCCATTGCCCTAGGAAGTTATGTTCACTTCTTACATCCTGCGCTTGACATAACGTTAGTTGCATTATGTGCGTATGTATTATTTACCATCATCAATTTAATTGGCATAAAAGAAAGCGCTGCATTTACATTAATTGTAACGATACTCGCTATTGCAGAATTGCTCGTTTACATTGGAATTACATCGACTCATTACAATTCAAAAAATATTGCATTGATCAACACTTCAACATCGTTTAACGATGTTTTCTCTGCTATTCCTTTTGCAATCTGGTTATATCTCGCTATTGAAGGAGTCGCAATGGTATCCGAAGAAGTAAAAGATCCTAAAAAGAGTTTGCCAGTTGGATACATCTCAGGAATTATTACGCTTTGCGTTCTTGCCATCGGTGTTATGTTCTTTACTTGCGCAGCTGTTCCTTGGCAACAACTAACTTCTATCGATTATCCATTGCCAGAGACAATCGGCATATTACTAGGTAAAGGAAATAGTTTAACGATGCTAATTGCGGGCGTTGGAGTGTTTGGATTGATTGCTTCTTTCAATAGTATTATTACAAGTTATTCAAGACAAATATTTGCTTTATCGAGAGCAGAGATTCTACCAAAGTCATTAGCACATATACATACACGTTATAAAACTCCTGACCTTGCATTATTAGCAGGTTTAGGAATTGGAGTTATCAGTATCTTTTCAGGAAAGACAAACGATTTAATTATTCTTTCTGCTATGGGGGCCACAAGCATGTACATTGTAAGCTTGTTTTCGTTATTCGCACTTCGAAAAAATAATCCATCATTGAATCGTCCGTTTTTAGTCCCTTACTACCCTATTGTACCAATGATTGCCTTAGTTCTTGGAATAGTTTGTTTAATCGCTATGTTTTATTTTAATATTAAATTGGGTTGTGTTTTCTTTGTTGGAGGATTAATCACAATCGGACTACACGAAATAACTATCCAACGTAAAAAGAATGTACAGGACACAGTTAAGTAATCATATTTACAATTTCGATTCGCTACGAACATTGCTTGCCAAAGCAACGCCGTTAAGAAGTGGTGATGTACTAGCAGGCGTTTGTGCTAACAGTTACGAAGAACGAATTGCTGCACAGATTGCATTATCGAATGTTCCTCTAAAAAACTTTTTAAATGAAGTAGTCATCGATTATGAAAAAGATGATATCACTCGATTGATTATTGACTCACATGATGCAATTGCGTTTACACCAATATCACATTTAACAGTTGGAGGATTTCGTGATTGGCTTTTATCTACGGAAGTAACGAATGAAATTATTCATGCGGTTGCCAATGGAATTACACCAGAAATGGCAGCAGCAGTGAGTAAGATTATGTCACTGCAAGATTTAATTTTAGTTGCACAAAAAATAGAAGTCGTAACAAAATTCAGAACTACAGTTGGATTAAAAGGAAGATTTTCAACACGACTGCAGCCGAATCATCCAAATGATGATAATAAAGGAATCATGGCTTCTACATTAGATGGACTTTTATTTGGATGTGGAGATGCAGTGATTGGAATTAATCCTGTTAGTGAGAGCGAAGAAATTGTTACTTCGATTTTATCAATGCTAGAAGAATTACGATTGAAATTTGAAATCCCAATGCAATCGTGTGTACTTGCGCATTACACACTAACAAAAAATATTCTTGATAAAGCTCCTGTAGATTTGATCTTTCAGTCGATAGCAGGAACACAAAAAGCTAACGAATCGTTTGGAGTAAACTTGCATGAACTGCAAGAAGCAAATGATGCTGTATTATCATTGAATAGAAATCCTTATTCGAAGCAAGTATTTTATTTTGAAACAGGACAAGGGACAGCATTATCGGCTAATGCAAATGCAATGATTGACCAGCAAACATGTGAAGTTCGTGCATATGCTGTTGCAAGAAAGTTCAATCCCTTTTTAGTAAATTCTGTTGTTGGATTTATTGGGCCTGAATATTTATACAACGGAAAACAAATTATTCGTGCAGGATTAGAAGATCATTTCTGTGGTAAGCTACTCGGACTTCCAATGGGCATTGATGTATGTTACACGAATCATGCTGATTGCGATCAGGATGATATGGACAATCTAAATACTTTATTAGCTGCTGCCAATTGTAATTTTACGATGGCTGTTCCAGGGTCTGACGATATCATGCTTCAATATCAAAGCACGTCTTATAACGATGCGGCCTATGTGCGAAAAGTATTTAATCGTAAGCCTGCACCTGAGTTTGAATTATGGTTGAAAAAAATGGGAATCTTTAATTCGGATGGAGAGTTAACGAGCGCAAATGAAGATATCAAGAAACTTTTAAATCACCTTTCGTAAATGTCGATTAAAAAATCTGAATCCTCATTAATACAGCGTTCTGAATTAAAACAATTCACGAATGCACGAGTAGCATTGAGAACAAGTGGAGTATCGCTATGTACTGAAGAGATGCTTGCTTTTAAATTAGCGCATGCAAGAGCTGTGGATGCTGTTTGGACAGATTGGAACAGTACTACAATCAGCAATGAGTTAAAGTCATTAGGAATTGAAAGTTTGTTAATCGAAAGTGAAGCGGGGAGCCGGTTGCATTACGTGCAGAATCCGCAAAGTGGTTGTAACGTAAATGTAAAATCGCAGGAGATCATTCAATCATTAAAAAATGAAAATGCAATTGCAATTATATTGGCCGATGGATTATCTCCGATTGCAGCGCAAGAACAAGGAAGTAAATTAATTGCTTGCTTAATGGAAGAGCTTCGTACATTATCAATGAACATGCATCCAATTTTTATATGTTCCAACGGGAGAGTTGCAATTGGTGATTCAATTGGCGAAATAACAAAAAGTAAAATTGCTATTGTAATTATTGGCGAGCGTCCAGGACTTACAACACCTGAGAGCTTAGGAATGTACATTACGTTGAATCCAACAAACGAATCGACCAATGCCAACAGAAATTGTATCTCTAATATTCATCCGGAAGGATTAAGCATCGAACAAGCTTCGAACGAATGTAAACAGCTGATAGAAAAAATGCTGAAGCATAACACTTCAGGCTATCAACTAAACTCGAAATAAAAAATTCGCTTTTAATTCCAGCCGCTGGCTAATACATCTGCAAGATGCGCCACTTTAATTGGCCAGTTATTTTTCTTGATGATGGAATCAAAATGCATAAGGCAATCCATATCAGTCGATATTATTGTATCAGCACCAGCAGCCATAAAATCTTGAATAATTTTACTTCCAATCTCTACAGCCAGCTTTTCGTTATTGCGATCGAGTCCACCACTCATGCCACAACAAGTATAAGCAGAAGGCGTATCAATCAACGTGAGCTCACGTACTTTACTTAAGAGTAATCGAGGAGCAGACTTTATTTTCAATTCATGTACAGCCTTACATGCATCAAACATCACGGCCTTGGCATTATAACGGGCACCTATATCCGAAGCATTCATCACATTGACTAAAAAATCGGAAAGCTCAAACATATGCTTCTGCACCGACTTATACTGATTATGCATTGATGAATTATGAAACAAAGCAGGATACTGACATTTTACTGTTGATGTACAAGCAGCTCCTGGACAAACGATATAACGGTCGTGCTGTAGCTCCATAATAAGCTTCTCACCTACTTCTTTGCAGTGATCCCAGTAACCATCTTCAAATGCAATTCGACCACAACAGGTCTGATCTGCATTATACTGGACATCGCATCCTAAGCGCTCTAATACTTTAATCATGTTATGAGCTACATCAGGATAATACTGATCAATAAGACAAGGAATGAAGATATCGACTTTTAAATGCATGGAGGTCAAAAATAATTAAATGATTTGGTAATTTGAAGCTTTGAAAATGGTCTTTTGATTTTACAAATGAATGTATGATTTGATAGTTGTAACATACCGTTCAAAAGCTTTGAGTCCTTTAGCAGTCAATTTACATGTCGTGACTGGGTACTTACCTTTAAAGCCTTTTTTGATAGAAACATATCCAGCTTTTTGTAATTTATCGAGTTGCAGACTTAAATTTCCTGCGGATGTATTCGTCTTTTGTTTCAGATAAACGAACTCCGCTTCTTCTAATCCAACCAATAGTGAAACAATGGACAGGCGAAGCTGTGAATGCAGAATTGGATCAAGGTCTTTAAACACGGGAAAACATCATTTTAATTCCTGGAACAATGCTTACCATAACACTAACAAAAGATGCAAAAAGATATTGATGAGAGACATCCATATTTAGCATATAAGCACCGACGAGCATTCCGAATAAACCCATTATCACTGATAATGATTCTTTTACAATACCACCAGTAACAAATACTGTCAATCCTAATAAAGAGCAAAAAACAGGAATTACAATAGCATTAAAACCATAGAACGCTGCTGCCAAATAGATCGTAATATATGCGAATGCAAATCCTGAATAAGCAAACAAATAAATTTTATCAGCTAATGATTTTGCGGTCTCATTTCTATCGTCTTGTTTAGATCGAATTGCAGAAACAATTCCTCCAATGGGAAATAACACCCAATAATAATGATTGAAATTGCTAATAAAGGCATCTGGATTAGAAAGTGAAAAATAATTTGCCAGATAATAAATGGCAAGAATAGTTCCCCATAAAATATCGTAGAAATAAGCACCATTTGGAAGCTTTCGTGCTTCTTGTATCGCCTGCTCGATTATATTAATCGAATTTGCTATATCCTGTTTTTCCATGTTCATTTTTTTACAAATATAAACTAGTTAATATTATTAACCAAAAATATCGATTATAGAATTTGAATTTTAAGATGGAATTAAAATAAAACTCGACAAGTATTTTTAAAGCGATTCAAATCTCAAAGGGGGCCACCACTCCTCCGCCCCATACGCAAATTTAGCGCGCACAAAACTATTATTCGGTTAATAAATACTTATAGTCGTTTACAAACGATTAATATTAATCAATCAAAATCCACTTTCTTGAACCATTACTTTTAGATAACAGTAGCCAAGTATTCACAAAGAATAAAAAAAGACACCTTTTTAAAAAGATAAATACTAATCAAAAAATAAGTGTGCTAGTGCAATATCTAATTTAAAATACGAATCACAGTTAGAGGGAGAGTGTTGCCTCTCCCCTTTCACTGAGTTAATTTTAAGGATGAGCTGACATTACGAAATTAATATTATTAATGTCAAATGTTGGATAGTCAAATGGATCAATGAATCCGTCACCGTTTAAGTCTGTTGCTCTATAACCAGATTCGAAATTGATATTATCAATATCAAATGATGGATAGTCAAAAGGATCAACGAACTCATCTTGATTAATATCGCCAGTGAACATTGCGAATACGCCAGTTTCAACTTCAATCATATTATCGCCAAACGCTTTCGTTGCAGCAGTTGTAAAGTCGAATGATGTTGTAGTTGTTATTGTAACCACATCAG
>CAMBYJ010000063.1 GCA_945872015.1 Chitinophaga pinensis
ATCTCTTCAGGAATATGAACCGTGATACAGTTATTCTGATAATCAGCAAAAAGAGTTGAAGAAGCATTCGTTCTCTTCAAGCAATAATGAAAGTGATTAGCACCAAAAAAAGTCGATTCGTTTAGCTCACCGTTCTTTTCAAAATTAGCGACTTCGGTTTTTGATACACGAATGCGAATGGAGTTTCCTTTTATTCTTAATTTCATGATAGGGACATTGTATTACAAAGATAGAAAAGCTTAAAGTATTCTGAAAGCATGCGTATAAATATTAAACCTCCCATCTCTTAAAAAACCTATTAAGGTAATTCCAAATTCATCGGCAGTTTGGACGGCCAGTGATGATGGGGCTCCAACAGCACAAACAATAACAATTCCTGCCATTGTCGCTTTTTGAAGTAATTCGAAACTTGCACGACCGCTTAAAAACAATACAGCGTTATTGGTCTGTTTAATCTTATTCGATGTAATCAGCCCACCTATCAACTTATCTAATGCATTATGCCTTCCTACATCTTCCATCATATTCAACAATTCACCATCCGAAGAAAATAATGCAGCTGCATGGATACCACCCGTATTATTAAATATTGCTTGCTTTTGTTTTAATTTATCAGACAATGAAAAGACAAGTTGTTTATCAATTTTAAAGTCATCATTCACTTCTCGCTTTGAACAATGTATTGCAATCGCATCGATACTTGCCTTACCACAGATGCCACATGCTGATGTCATATAAAAATTACGATTAAAAGCAGAAGCTTCAAATTCAACATCTGTCTTTAATTCTACCCTTACAATATTAAACTGCTGTTCTTTTTTTTGATGGTCTGTGCAATACTTAATCGACAAAATATCGTCGCCACTTTTAATAATACCCTCTGTAAATAAAAATCCAGTTACTAATTCGAAATCATTTCCAGGAGTACGCATTGTAATTGAAACATTCTTTTCTTCACGCATATCCATAGGACCATACCCTAATCGTATTTCTAGGGGCTCTTCCACCACGACTATATCGTCCACTGTTTGAATAGAAAAATTATTGACCTTAGTGATATGTACAGATTTAACAGGTAATTGAGACATAGCTTTTAATTATTGCAATAAGAATGATAATCTTCAGGCGTATCGAAACTACGTAAAAAGGAGTCATCGTTTAATTGGATTTTAAGTGAATTGATTTGTTGCAAGTACTTATTCAACGAACGACCACCATCAAAATAAAACTGTTTCAAATTTTGCAGCGATTGTTTCGAAAGAAAACAAATTAGTGGCTCGACTACATCTACTCGATCATTTTTCACAAAGGCAATTTCATCAAATCCATATTCAGAAAATTGTTTTAGTGTTCGCAGATGTTCAATCTTTAATAAAGGGTAATCGCAACCAACAATTAATAAATCAGATTGCAATTGATCAAATGCAGATAAGATACCTGTTAATGGTCCGGCATCCTTATAAATAGCATTATCGACAATCTTGTTAATGGCTACACTTTCGTTTGAATTTTGATTTTCATTACAAGATAAGAAAGCTTGCAAATTTAATTCATCAAATATATTTAGTAGTCGTTTATACTGTTCTACTCCATCATACTTTAATAGAAATTTATCCGTATTCATCCTACTGCTCTCACCACCACTCAGAATTAAACCATGAACATTCAAACTTAAATTTATATCTGGTAATAAATCTTCTTTAGCTACAATCCTTGCTTCCGAAAGATTGAATTTTGAAATTACATCTGCAACTAAATGTTCTCTTACTACCAAAACAATTGTTAAATCTACTTTTTGTTTTGCGTGTTCGAGTAATATCAACAACGATTGATAGTAGCCACCTTCTTTTAATTCTAGCGGACCAATTTCATCAACAATAATCCAATTATTATCTAACGTTAAGGGATGCACCAAAATATCACAAGCTTTATTGAACACGTTTTGATCAAAAGCAAACTTACCGATAGAAACAGAATTGTTTTGTTGTGTAATTTGAAATGGCACAACTCTTTTTTCAGATGTATAAAACATCATTCTTTTACCATTTACATCAGGACAAATAAATCCTCCAATGGCATTAGTATTCGAAAAATGTTTAAGAAGCGAAGTTGTTTTTCCACTTTGAACTGCACCTGACAATATAACAACTTTACTCATTTTCGGTTCTTATATCATTTAAAGAAATAGCAATCATATAAAGCACGAACATTTTAAACCGATTGATTCCATGAAAATTTATATTGACATAATTTATGACAGCCTTAACCGCCAATCTGAGTTGAGCAACATCTTCGTTTAATTTTGAAATTTCATCTGACCTGTTGCGAGATAAAAATATAATTAGTTTGGTTGTTAAAGGTCCTACTACATAATAAAACAACAACATAAAGAAAACGACTCTTGCAAGTAATTGGATAAATGGCAATCCACCGAAAAATGAAATCAATTGAAGCGATAAAGCAATCGATAAAACCGCTATAATTATTACACTTTTATTCTTCCTATTTTGATTAGCTGAATCTTTTGTATCAGATAATATTAGTTCTGAAAAATCAAGAGAAGCAATCAGATCAGGGATTTTACTAGCAAACCTTCCCAATATCAATCCAATAACGAGATAAAATACAACATAGCTAATTGCAAGCCACTCACTAAAAGAAAAATCAGCGGGAAGTTGAAAAAGTTTAATTGTATTTAATACGAAATCATCTACTGATTTCCAGAATGACATACCAAAGAATAAAACCGTTAAAAGTATTTTTTGAATAGCTGATTCAAGTAATGCAAGTCCACCGAAAACAATTGGAGCGATTTTAAAATTGCGACTTAATGAAAACATCACAGCGCCTAATAATCCTTGAAAAGAAACAGCTAAATAAGCTGGAAAAGGTGAATGCGGACTAACAGCGGCTTTTATCATTAGCACCATTGCTGTTGCTTTTAGAATTGCCTTGAAACTAAAATTAGAATACCGAGCAATCAATGTAATTAATATTACAGCAAAGCCTCCAACTAAGATACCAGTGAATGGAAATTTAGCAGCATGTAAAATACCACCTAACCCTGATTCATTTAACGCCCACAAGGCAGTTAAACGATTTACAGTCCTATGATTATATTCAGATTCATTCAAATTCATTTCACTAAAATAATTAATAAAGCTCAAGTGAAATCAATGAATAAAAGAAATAACTAACCTAGCGAATAA
The DNA here is from genome assembly GCA_945872015.1 of Chitinophaga pinensis. Lineage (GTDB taxonomy): Bacteria > Bacteroidota > Bacteroidia > AKYH767-A > OLB10 > CAINEC01. The sequence goes on from CAMBYJ010000063.1 coordinate 3,210, forward strand.
TTATTTTATAAGATATAGAAAGCGTGATTGGGAATAAATCATTTTTAAAAACAACTCCATAATTTTTCTTCAAAGTTTCCATATAGTTGGCTACTTCATTACTTCTGAAGGGATAATAAATTGCGAATGACCAATAAGTATGACTTGTACCAAGTGCCTTCGAATCGAAACCAAATCCAAGTGAGGGACCATAAAAAAGAGTATCCTTCTCAGGAAGATTGGAGATTTTAATTGCCGCATTATAACCATAAATGGCAGTAAAAAACGGGGTTCTTCGAGTAAGCGTAGCACCTTTCAAAAAACGATATTTCACACCTGCATTAAATCCAATTCCAGCTAATGCATACCCAATTCCACCTTGAAAACCCAATCTGTTGGTTGCATAATAAGTGAGGTTAGCACCTATTCCACCAAGGTCCTGACCGAAACCAAGTCCAGCAGTAAAAATATCTGCAGGCTCATCTTTTGATGGAATAGTAAGTATTGTATCAGACTGTGCAAACAAAAGCACAGGAGAAAACAATAAAAGGAATAGTATCTTTTTCATCGTTAGCAAATGTAACGATATTCATTGACTCGTTAATCGTCAATTTTTACATGACCCCAGTTTTCACCCGACTTAATTCTGTACAACTGCATTTCGCTAATACCAAATTGCTTTGCAAGCATCTTCAATCGTGTTTTACGGTTAGGATCAAATATTTTCTTTTTGAGTAAGCGAACCTTTGATTCGGTAAGCTTTGCTCCATCGCGTTTCTTGTTTAACTCAACCAACTTACGCATGGCTTCCTTAACTGCAGGACTTTCCTTCTTAAATTGAATGCTCTCCTCGCGAGTCACCCATTTAAGATTTTTAAAGTAGTTGTTAGACTTGTTACGGTCTAAGTGGATAACATAATTATGCTCTGTAGTTAGTTTGTCTAAAAATTTATCCGCAACAAGGTTGTGAATCATTTTTGAAAAGTACCTTATTTTGACACCAGCATATAACTTGTATCTAAACGTGGTATATCCTTCTACTTTACCTGGTTTAATTATTCTGCCATCTTTAATAGCTTCTGAATAACTAACTAAGCGTCCATAATTAGATACCGCGTAATTGTATCGGAGCTTATGATCAACATCAATTGGCTCCCATTTTTCACCTGGATAATTTCTAAACATAATTACTATTAATCGACATTACCCCCGTAAGTCGAATAGTTAGTGTAACTTATTGTATTATGAGTGCTAAAATAAACGAAGCTTAATTAAAAAACAAGTCTGTTTGACATTTAATGACATATAAAATGCTTGAAAAACCATTCCGTTTTGTTAAAACAGTGGCAAAGTTATTTTTTTACGAATGACGTAAAAAATTAAACATTTGCCCCTAATAATGTAAAAAAACAATAAGAATCTATACTAAATCAGCGAAGAGCACGATTAATTTCAAAAATATGTCGTAAAGAAACGTACAATTGCTAACTGCGATAAATGATAAAAAAAGATAAACTACATCATTTTGATAAACTTTAACGTTATGAAATTATTGATTTTTATTATCAAATAATCGTCCTTTTTCGATTGATTATTGGTCAATAATTTTAAACGTTTCAACATAAAAAACGATTTTAATCAAATATCGACTGATTTAATTATAAGTCATTATTCAGCACTCTTTAGAGGATTCAACATTTTACAGAACAACTCACTTCTATTTCTTCAGATTTACTTTACAGTAATAAATAGCTTCATGTTATCCATTAGCCAATTAAATTAATCAGGGCGCATACTCGTTTTTAGTAAATTAGAGGTTTGAAAAATTATGGAAAGCAAAAACATCGACCGACTAAACATATTTTTAATCGTTATCTCCTTAATAGTAGCTTACAAAATTCCTTTTGAACTATTCTTATTTTCATATGCATTTTTAGGCCCTTTGCATTATCTAACAGAAATCAGTTGGCTGAAAGAAAGAAACTACTTCATAAAAACAAAAGACTGGATCTGGACCTTTGTTTTGTTCGGTGTTGTTATTTCTGTTCCACTTCTATTATCATTACCTTGGTTTAACTTCATCTATGAAATTAACATAGTCAAGAATTTCCTGAAAGAATTAAACACATCTTCTAATGTAATACTCTTAACTGCATTATTCTTTTCTATTGGTCTGGTGTTTTTAAAAGACTTAAAGCACACAATACTATTCCTTTTAATAAGTATAGTTGCATCCTACTTAATTTTAAAATATGTTTCCTTTTCAATTGTTCTAGTAAGCATTTTTCTTCCAACTATTGTACATGTTTATTTATTCACGTTGCTATTCATGTTATTCGGCGCGATTAAATCGAAGAGTACACCAGGATATATTGGAGTTGCCTTACTAGCATTAATTCCTGTAATAATTACTTTCGGAAATGTAAATCCAGCACAATACATTTTAAGCCAGAATACACAAGATAATTTTTTAGCCAGCGGATTTCATTCACTTAACTTTTCACTTGCAAAGTTACTTAGCAGCACAAAGGATGAATCGTTCTCACTGATTTCTTTATTGGGAATTAAAATTCAGATTTTTATTGCATTTGCCTATACCTATCACTATCTGAACTGGTTCTCAAAAACATCTATTATTGGATGGCATAAAGGCACTTCCAAGACAAGATTGATTGCAATTGCTGCAATATGGGTGGCAAGTATTTCTTTTTATTTGTATGACTACCGCACAGGAATCATCGTATTATTCTTTTTAAGCTTCCTACATGTGTTTCTTGAGTTCCCGCTCAATATAGTATCTGTAAAAGGAATTGCAGATAGTTTATTTAAAAAGAGCAGCTAACTTTATTTGCTTTCGATATTGATGTAAAAGTCTTTTCCGATTTGATTCTGGTAAAACAATTCTTTCTCATCAGACCACTTGCGAACTGTAGCAAAAATATTCTTAGGATTATTTTTTGATGGCTTTAAAAAGAGCAACATTAGAAGAGGTACATTTTCTTCAATCTCATAATCCATATCTGTATCATATTCAATAAACGAATTAGACAATTGCGATTTGTCTGAAACTTTAAAAACAGAAATCAATGTTGCAGTGGGTATAACACCATCCCCATCTTGATTTAGCAATTTACGAAATGGCTTTGCGAATGAAATTTCCATAGGTGTAAAAATAAAAAAGCCCCGAGATAACTACCCGGGGCTTGTATTTTAACAATTTAATTACTTAACTACATTTGAATTTACTACCTGAGCTGGAGCACCGCCCATTTTCCATAGAATTCCAATTACTTTTAAGTTGTTTTTATTCCAAGCTGGCTTTAAATACATCTTGTATGTATTTGAAAATTCTTGATCTAATACAATTGCATCACCACCATTATTTACCTCTAAACCATAGTATGAAGAAGAATTACATGTTCTAACTAAGTTGCGGTATTCATAGTTTGTATTTGTTCCAGTATTTGTTGATTGAGAAGTAAATAATTTATCTTCCACAACATATACAGCTAATCGATAATCAGAACCAGCAGTGATATCACTAAAGAATTTCACTTTAGTATCAACAGAAATTGAATCACCAGAAATACGTTTACTTAAAGCGATACCTGCGATAACAGTTCCATTAGCGAATGTTGTTGCTTTGCTAACTGCACCTGAGTAATTACTCGATACGTTAGTAGTCACACTTTGTTTTGTAGTATTAACTGCCATTGAAGGAATTGCATTTGCACTTGCAAACACTCCTGTGTTAAATACGTTCCACATTCCTTGGCCTGTTGACCAGTTCAACGATGAGTTGTTTGAACTTGTATTAATTTTCATTCCTGTTAACAATGTACCTTCTTGTTTTAAACAGCTGTCTAAAGTTGGTCCACCGTATGCACCACAAGGAGGACACCAGTCTTCTCCAAAGTAAATTACTGCTGCTCTGTTCTTTTTTTCTACCGTTAATGATGTAGAACCACCTGAACTAGGCAACACTTCATCTTTCTTACAAGCATTGAATAAAATGCTTACACATGCTAATGCTAAAACTAATTTTTTCATTTGGGTTTAGGTTTTATTGATTTTAGTTGATTATTTTTTATTTGCTTTCTTTAAGCACCATATCAATGGTAATTGCCGAAGACAGAATAGCAATTTTACGCAAATTATCTTTAATTTCCGAATTTAATGTCACATTATATTTATCGGCAGAAGTAAATATTTCTTTCATTGCTCCAGCCCATTTTTTATCAATTGTTCCGATTGTTTGCTGATTAGTATCTTGTATCAGAAAACTCCATGCTTTCCAGTCGCCAGTAATTTTGGCTGTTTCTAGTCCATTATTATCAGAAATAATAAATTCAGGTTTGAAAAACTTAAATTTTTGCTTGATAGTTCCTGCTAAATTCCCACTTCCATCGGTAATTGTAATTTTCGACATCCAAAATGTCCAGCCCCTTGAGATTGTTGCCTGCACATTTCCATCATTGTCTTTTATTTCAAGCATAAATGGCAACATCGATTTATTTAAAATTACTCGTAACAATTTTTGGGCAATTGTCAGTTTCTGATAAATAGCACCGATATTAACTCCCATCTCATCATATAACTTGTAGGAATTCTCGAATTTAAAGAAGTTTACATTCTCGTCGATAAAGTAGCTATTTGAACGAAAGAAGTTGCTTGACATTTTACTTTGTTTAATGTATTTTGGTTAGTTCCCTCCGTGCTGATAACAATAACCACTAGGATTGCGAGTCATTCTACGACAACGACTGCCTTTCTTTGTTGTGCCGTTACATTGTGAAGATGTTTCACTACGCTTTTCGACATTATCTCGATTGGCATTATTACCTCCACCCGATTGAGATTGGTGAAGATAACAAAATCCACTTTCGTCTTTTGTATTCTTTCTACAACGCGCTCCTGCTTTAGTGGTTCCATTACATTGAGCAGATGTTCCACTTTCAGTCTTTTTTCCTTTGTTACTGTATGACACTGAATTGGACCAATCCCAACATGGCAAACACAACCTTGACTCTACTCCTTTCTCGGCATTATCAGGTCATCGCGGAAAGAAATCGATGCCCGTAAATCGCTCTACGCTATCGATTGAAACCGCAAAGGCCTGCAAATCGCCACTCGCACCTTCATTACGCATGATAAATCCTATTCCTTGAAGATGTGCACTACGAGCATCTAGGATAACTTTGTAATAATAGTTCGGCACTGCCAAGCCGTTAGTAGGTGTAATATTTCCTTCGGATAAAACAGGTCCTGTTACAACATAAATCGATTGATAAAATACAGCCCAATTGCGCACCTTCTCTTCCAGTCGTTTCCATATACCCCTATTAAAAGAGGGATTTTGTGGCGACATATTACTATAATAGAATGATTCGAGCATAGCTTGCTCAGAAAAACTCATATCTGCCGCTGGAGCCAGATGCCCTCTATCGTAACCACTGCCTTTATAATCTGCATCAGTAGCGGAACCTGTTTTCACATCAGGATCTTTAAAAAATTTGGAGCTTCGCTCGAATTGCTTATTTGTTTCT
>CAMBYJ010000064.1 GCA_945872015.1 Chitinophaga pinensis
AAACTCCCAAAGGAAGTTTAACTCCTGAAGTAGCCTGTAAATATATTTCTCCAAACTCACAATTCAATCCTCTTTTTCCAAAAGCTTCTTTTAAAAGATTTTGAATTATAAGAGCAGAAAATCCTAAGGAATAGGTATTTAACACTAAAAAAGAATTTTTTGGATCTAATATTTGTGCCACCCCATGTATCATTTCATTGATCATCTCCTCTAATTTCCAGTTTTCTCCATTCGGACCATGTCCATACGCTGGAGGGTCTAAAATAATTCCGTTGTATTGTTTTCCACGTTTTACCTCACGACGGACAAATGTTAGTGCATCTTCTACTAACCATCTGATATTATCTAAACCAGATAAATCCATATTCTCTTTTGACCACGAAACCACCTGTTTAATTGAATCAAGGTGAATAACATCAGCACCTGCCGCTTTAGCCGCCAATGTTGCTCCACCTGTATAAGCAAAGAGGTTTAATACTTTAGGCTCTTGAATTTCTGTCTTAAGTTGTTGTATCTGAGAATAAATAAAATCCCAATTAACAGCTTGTTCAGGAAAAATACCTACATGTTTGAAAGATGTAAGTCCTAAACGGAACATAATTTTAGTATCTGCTAAATCGTAAGAAATCTTCCATTGATCGGGCATTTCTTTTAACTTAATCCATGTCCCAGCTGAACTCGATTTAGGTTTAAATCGTACGTGTGCTAACTTATTCCACTCATTATCAGATAAAACCTTACTCCATACAGCTTGTGGCTCTGGACGAATAGTAATATACTTACCAAAGCGTTCTAGTTTTTCAAAATCGCCGCAATCGATTAATTCATAATCCTTAAAGTGTTCTGGTGTGAGTAGTAACATGAAAACAAAGGTAATAAATCAAGTTAATCAACAACTGTTTAAAGATATGTTCATAACGATGTTAATTCATATGTTAATAACCCTATTTGATTGTGTAAAGCTTTCAAAAAACTTATTTGGAAACTTGAAATAAGGTGTGCTTATTATTTACAACCTGTAAACAAAATTTATTTTCTAGGTTTTCTTAAGAGTTTATGAACTTTTTAATCGATTAAAAACACAATTACTTATTAAAAATTCAGTTATCATAGGACTAATGAACAATTGTGTATTATTTACTGTTAAATCAGATTATCAAGTATTTAAATACAAACTAATTGTTCATTACCTGTTGATAAGCTATGATAAGATACAAAATCAAATATTAGATCATTATTTTACTAACTAAACTAACAGGACATATAATAACATATCATTTATTTAAAAATAATTATTTAATTAGTACTTAATGTTTGTGAAGAAAAGATTTTAGGTATTTTAAATTTTCTGTAATCCCCTTGAGGTATATTTGCCCTGTTAGTAATGAAAAAAATTATCGCACTTCTTCTCCTGTTTTTACCGCTGTTACTTGCTGCGCAAGATACTTCTTTTTCGAAAGTTTCAGAGCTAAAAAAGTATTTTTACGACAACGGAAGGGTAGCATCCGAAGGGTATTTTAAAAATGGAAAGCCAGACGGAAATTGGAAAGCTTTTTACCAAAATGGTCAACTAAAATCAGAAGGAAACAGAGTGGATGGTATCCTCGATGGTCAATGGATTTTTTACAGTGAAACTGGTCAAAAGACATCCGAAATTAATTACAGCAAAGGACAAGAAAACGGTTGGAAAAAAGAGTTTTATCCCAATAATCAACCGGCTTTTGAACAATGGATGAACAAAGGTGTAAAAGACAGTATTTTTAAGAGCTATCATCCAAAGGGATACTTGCAAAAAGTTCAGCATTACAAGAACGGAATGGAGCAAGGTTACGGAATGGAATACGCTGCTGATGGTCGTTTGATTTCGTTGATCAAATACAACAAAGGAACATTAGTAGCAGTTGATCGATTTAATACGTTGGATAAATTTGGTTTCAAGCAAGCAGTTTGGAAATCATTCTTGAAAGATACGATTCTACTTGAAGAAGGTACCTGGAAAGACGATAAGAAAAACGGATTTTTCAAGACTTATGGAATTGATGGGTTTGTTTTAAAAATGGAGAATTGGCGAAACGGAGAATTAGTTATTGATGAGCAAAATAATGTTAGTCTCGAGATAAATCGTAAATACCATAATAACGGCCGACCAAAATCGTCTGTTAACATTATCAACGGAGTAATGGAAGGTTATTACCGAGAGTATAACGATTCGGGTGTGATTGTTTTATCAAAGTTATACGATAAAAATAAAATCATTGCAGAAGGAGGAATCATTGATGGTAATGGCTTACAACAAGGTGCATGGACTTATTTTTATCCCGATGGAAAAATAAAATCGAAAGGAAGTTTTAAAAACGGAAAACGTGATGGTAAATGGACTTTTTATTATCCATCGCAAAAAGTAGAACAAACAGGATCTTATAAAAATAATTTACCTGATAATAACTGGAAATGGTATTATGAATCAGGACAGCTTTTACGAGAGGAAAATTATATTAAAGGAAAAGAAGATGGAGAATCATTAGAGTATGATGAAGCAGGTAATTTAATTTCGAAAGGATTATATGTAGATGGAAAGCGTGACGGAGAATGGAAATATAAAAACGGAGAATATATTGCGCAGGGTAAATACATTGATGGTAAAATGGATGGAGAATGGAAGCAATATTATCAGAATGGAAAATTAGCTTTTGAAGGCAGTTATTTTGATGGATTAGAGAATGGAGAACACCGTTATTTTTACGATGATGGTAAACTGAAAGAAGAAAAAAATTTCCGAATGGGATTAAAAGATGGTATTTTTAAATCGTTTGATGAAAATGGAGAGTTAGTTTTAACTTCTGTTTTTAAAGCAGATGTTTTGCAGCGTCTGGAAGGAGTGAAAGTAGGAGAGTAAGCTTTTTATTCTTTATTACTTTAGATAACTATCTTTGTCACTCTAAATTTAAGTGAAATAATGTCATTAGTTCGTACCCGATTTGCCCCTAGTCCAACAGGCCCATTACATATGGGAGGAGTTAGAACAGCTCTTTATGCCTATTTGTTTGCAAAGCAACATAACGGTCAGTTTATTTTAAGAATAGAAGATACTGATCAAAACAGATACGTGCCGGGTGCAGAAGAGTATATTATTGAATCATTAAAGTGGTGTGGAATTATTCCAGATGAAGGAGTTGGTTTCGGTGGTTCTCATGAACCTTATCGTCAGAGTGAGCGAAAAGAGTTGGGATATTATCAAAAACATGCGAATCAACTTTTAGAAAATGGTCATGCCTATATAGCTTTTGATAAGGCGGAAGCGTTAGAAGCAAAGCGTAAGGAAGCAGAATCAAACGGACAACATACTTGGCAATACGATAATAAGTCGAGGTTAAGTATGGATAACAGTTTAACATTATCAAAAGAAGAAGTAGATAACAGAATAGCTGCAGGAGAAAAATATGTTATCCGTTTAAAAGTGGAACCCGGACAAACAGTAACGTTTACGGATATGGTTCGTGGTGAGGTAAGTTTTGAAAGTGATTTAGTAGATGATAAAGTATTGATTAAAGCAGATGGAATGCCTACCTATCACTTAGCACATATTGTGGATGATGTGATGATGGGTATTACACATGCAATTCGTGGAGAGGAATGGTTACCATCAGCACCGTCGCATATTTTAATTTACGAGTATTTAGGTTTGAAAGATAAGATGCCGCAGTATGCACATCTTCCTTTGTTATTAAAACCAGAAGGAAATGGTAAGTTAAGTAAGCGTGATGGTGATCGATTAGGGTTTCCAGTGTTTCCGTTGGAATGGAAAGATCCATCAACAGGAGAAATTTCGTCGGGATACAGAGAGAAAGGATATTATGCATCTGCGTTCGTTAATATGTTAGCGTTATTAGGATGGAATCCAGGAACAGAACAAGAGGTGATGTCGATGGACGAGTTAATAAAGAACTTTTCGTTTGAACGTGTACATAAATCAGGTGCTCGCTTTGATCCTGAAAAAACAAAGTGGTTTAATGAGCAGTATTTACGCATGCAGTCAGATGCCGATATCGCGTCCCGCTTCGCGGTGGTTTTAACAGGCAAAAATTTACAACGCGATTTATCATTTGTAACGGCAGTTGTTAAATGGGTAAAAGATCGTTGTCAGTTTGAAAGTGAATTATATGAAAAAAGCAAAGCTGTTTTTGAAGCACCAACTCATTACGATGAAAAAGTAATTGAGAAAAGATGGAATGAAAAAGCAAAAGCATTTTACAACGTACTACCACATGCGTTAGAAAGCGTTGCGGACTTCAAAGCAGAAAATGTAAAAGCTGCATTTGAAGCAACAGCAGCAAGCAATGAAATAAAGCCAGGTGAAGTATTACAATTATTCAGAGTATTGTTAAGTGGAGAATCAGGTGGACCTGATTTATTTATCATGACAGAATTACTCGGTAAAGAAGAAGTAATCAACAGAATTAACGTGGCAGTTGAAAAATTAAAATAGTAAAAATGAGCACAGAAAAAGGCCCTAATTTCCTCGAAGAAATTATAGCAGAAGATATAAAAAACGGAAAGCACGGTGGAAGAGTATTAACGCGTTTCCCGCCGGAGCCAAACGGGTATTTACATATTGGTCATTCAAAATCGATTTGTGTGAACTTTGGATTAGCACAGGAATTTGGTGGAACAACCAACCTACGTTTTGATGATACTAATCCGGAGAAAGAAGAAACAGAATATGTTGAAAGCATTATGGCCGATGTAAAATGGCTAGGCTTTCAATGGGCGAATGTGTTTTATGCATCTGATTATTTTGATCAGATTTATGAATTTGCGGTTACGTTAATTAAACATGGCTTAGCGTATGTCGACGATAGTACAGCAGAACAAATAGCAGCACAAAAAGGAACACCAACAGAGCCAGGAACACATGGCCCTTACCGTGATAGAAGCGTAGAGGAGAATCTAGATTTATTCACAAGAATGAAAAACGGTGAATATAAAGATGGAGAAAAAGTATTGCGTGCTAAAATTGATATGTCGTCACCCAACATGCATATGCGCGATCCTATTATGTATCGTATTAAGCATGCACATCATCATCGTACGGGTGATAAGTGGTGTATCTATCCGATGTATGATTTTGCCCACGGACAATGTGATTCAATAGAAAAAATCACACACTCTATTTGTACACTAGAATTTGAAGTTCACAAACCACTTTACGAATGGTTTATTGAGCAACTAGAAATTTTTCCAAGTAAGCAATACGAGTTTGCACGATTGAACCTAAACTATACGGTAATGAGCAAGCGTAAATTATTACAGCTTGTGAAAGAAGGTTATGTGAATAGCTGGGACGATCCGCGTATGCCTACGATTAGTGGATTGAGAAGAAGAGGATATTCGCCGGAAGCAATTCGCAATTTTGCTACACGTGTTGGAGTTGCGAGAAGAGAAAACATTATTGATGTTGGATTTTTAGAATTCTGCGTCCGCGAAGATTTAAATAAACGCGCTAATCGTGTCATGGCGGTGCTTGATCCAATTAAACTGGTTATTACTAATTATCCCGAAGGACAAGAAGAAACACTTATTGGAGAAAACAATCCGGAGGCTGAAAATCACGGAGGCACACGACCGTTACCATTCTCAAACGAACTATGGATAGAGCGCGAAGATTTTATGGTAGAACCACCAAAGAAATTTTTCCGTTTGGGTCCAGGACTTTCAGTTCGTTTAAAGCATGCTTACATTGTGCGTTGCGATGAATTTAAAGTGGATGAGAATAATAATGTAACCGAAATTCACTGTACGTATTTCCCTGAAAGCAAAAGTGGAAGTGATACTAGCGGTATCGTTGTGAAAGGCGTTATTCATTGGGTAAGTGCGAAACACGCTTTACCTGCTGAAATTAGATTATACGATCGCTTGTTTAATGTGGAGGATCCATCCTCTGAAGAAGGCGACTTTAAAGATTTTATCAATAAAGATAGTTTAGAGGTAATTACTAACGCTTACGTAGAGCCGTCGTTGAAGGATAGCAAACCGGGTGATTATTTCCAGTTTATACGCAAAGGATATTTTTGTCCTGATACAGATAGCACCTCTAGTAAATTAGTGTTTAACAGAACTGTTACGCTAAAGGATGCTTGGGCTAAAGAACAAAAGAAAGACTAAGATGCGATTATCGGTTTGTGATATTGAATGTTACGCCTTTCATGGTTGCATGGAGGAAGAAGGAAAAATCGGACAACGATTTTCGGTAGATGTAATTATTGATTTTGATTTTTCTGAATCAGTGAGTAGTGACGAATTGGGTGATACTGCCGATTATGTGGTATTACATAATTTAGTACGAAAAGAAATGGCCATCCGAAGTAAATTGATTGAACACGCAGCTGGCAGAATATTAAATAGTGTAAAGGAATATTTACCCGACGCCAGAGCAATTAAAGTGTTGCTCACGAAATATAATCCACCTGTAAATGGCAGAATAGGAAAAGCAGTAGTAGAAGTTGGATACACCAGAAATTAAAAAAGAAAAAATCGCCCATGTCTGATAAAGAAATAAACGATCAGGTTTTTATTGAAAAGTTTAAAGAGGCGATGCTGGTTATCTACAAGCAAAATCCTGGAAAATGGTATAACTATAAACAAGTTTTTAGAAGAGTATATCAAGATCCTTTTAATGAGGACTTAAGTAAGTATCTTGAAAATTATTCAGAGAAAGAGTTAAAATACCTTTGTATTGATGTATTAGAAGGATTGGCACAAGAGGGCGTTTTAGAAGATGGCATGAAAGGTAAATTCCGAATTATGCCTACTAAACGTTACGTCTATGGGAAGTTAGAATTTAATTATCAGGGAATAGCCTTCGTTTTTGATACAGAAAACAACATTCCAGTATTTTTAGTAAAGAACAAAACACATAATGCACTTAGAGGTGATACAATAAAAGTGTCAGCCTATCCGTCTTATTCTCCAGATAAATCAGAAGGAGAATTAATAGAAGTGATTGAAAGAAACAAAAAAGAATTTTCAGGTAGAATTCAGATAAGCGAGAAGTTCGCATTTTTAAGTAGCGATAACAATAAGTACGGCATTGATATTTTTATTCCGTTGAATAAACTAAACGGTGCAAAAAACGGACAAAAAGCAGTCGCGAAAATTACGCGCTGGGAGATAGACGATAAAAACCCCATAGGAGAAATTACAAGAGTCTTAGGTAATGCAGGCGAGAATAGCACCGAGATGAACTCACTCTTGGTTGAATATGGTTTTCCATTATTTTTTCCTTCGGAAGTAGAAGACGAAGCGGATCAGATAAAAGAAGAGATTACTGCGAGTGAAATCAAGAAACGAAAAGATTATAGAGGCATCACAACTTTTACCATCGATCCTGTTGATGCAAAAGATTTTGATGATGCGTTATCGATACAGTTTTTACCAAACGGAAATTATGAAATAGGAATTCACATTGCTGATGTATCGCATTATGTGAAAGAGGGAAGTGCACTTGAAGAGGAAGCATATTTTCGTGCGACATCTGTTTACCTTGTAGATAGAGTAATTCCGATGTTGCCAGAGAAATTAAGCAACAAGGTTTGTTCATTACGACCAGGAGAAGACAAGCTCTGTTATGCAGCTATTTTCGAAATGGATAATGATGCAAAAGTAATTTCAGAATGGTTTGGAAGAACAGTGATTCATTCCGATAGACGATTTACTTATGAAGAAGCACAACAAGTAATTGAAACAGGAGAAGGAGATTTAAAAGAAGAAATTAAGTTGATGCATACGCTTGCGCAAAAAATGCGGCAAGAACGATTTAGTCATGGTGCAATTACGTTTGATAAAGTAGAAGTCAAATTTAAACTTGATGAAAACGGAATGCCCGTTGATGTTTATCTGAAGGAAAACAAAGACAGCAATAAACTAATTGAAGAGTTTATGTTACTTGCTAATAAAAAAGTGGCAGCATTTGTAGGACAAAAATTATCCGAAGAAAAAGGCTCTGAACAAACTTTTGTTTATCGTATACACGATAAGCCTGTGCCAGAAAAGCTAGAAAACTTTTCATTCTTTGCTGCTAAGTTCGGACATAAAATAAAAATCAATTCAGAGAAAGCCATTGCACAATCGTTGAATCAGTTGATGAAAGATATCAAAGGCAAGCCAGAAGAAAATGTTCTTGAGCAATTAGCTATTCGTACAATGGCAAAGGCTGTTTATACAACGCAGAATATTGGTCACTACGGATTAGCATTTGATTTTTATACACATTTTACGTCGCCTATTCGTCGTTATCCGGATGTGATGGTACATCGATTATTAACCCACTATTTGAATAATGGGAAGTCGGTAGAAAGAGATGGATTAGAGGAGCGATGCAAGCACAGCACCGATATGGAGATTAAAGCTTCGGAAGCGGAACGTTCGTCGGTGAAGTTTAAGCAAGCCCAATATTTAATGGGGCGTGAGGGAGAGATATTTGACGGAATGATTTCAGGTGTTACCGAATGGGGGCTTTATGTAGAATTAGTAGACAGTAAATGTGAAGGCTTAATTCGTGTTCGTGATTTGAAAGATGATTTCTATGATTTAGATGAAGCCAACTATTGTTTAG
>CAMBYJ010000065.1 GCA_945872015.1 Chitinophaga pinensis
TACTACATAAATCAGTTTATCGAAATTAAATTCGTTATAACGTAATTGTGCGGTTCCTAAATCCTGCGTTAAATAAACGCTGGTTCCATCGCCACGCAATACTAATTTATGATCAAGACCGTCATTAGTTAAATCGACCCACACAGAACCATCATCTTTCTGATAAAAAACGCCCTTTGCTAATCCTTCTTGCACAATATTTTTCCCAAGCAAATAGGTTTCTGACTCGTAATAAAACTTATCAAAGTCGACCCCCATGGTTTGATAGGTCTTTTCAAATCCATCATACACCCAACCGTTCATGGTCTTCCATAATATAACTGTAGAACCATCATTAGTTTCCCAAAGGCGAAGCATTTCTTGAGCTGCAATCATTGCGGGAGCACTTTTCTTTGCTTCCTCTTCGGATTGCCCTTGATCTACTAAAGCATTAATTTGCGACTTATATAACTTATCGAACTCTACATAATATTTACCAACCAGGTGATCCCCTTTCATTCCTGATGATGCGGGCGTTTCTCCATTGCCTAATTGTTGCCATGCATACATCGATTTACAGATATGAATTCCGCGGTCGTTAACAAGATTTACCTTTGAAACATTATAACCACAAGCCTTTAAAATTTCAGCAACACTATACCCCAGAAAATTATTACGAAGATGTCCGAGGTGTAAAGGCTTATTGGTATTAGGTGAACTATACTCAACAACTAGTTTCTTTGACGAATCAGATACTGAAACCGGATAATTATTAGTAGCAAACGTATTTAACTCAGAAAGCCAATTTTCATTTTTGAAGGATATATTCAAAAACCCTTTTACCACATTAAACGCATTTACTTTATCATAGCTCTGAACTAATTCAGCTCCTAATTCATTGGCAAGAGCATCCGGACTCATGCGTGCAGCCTTCGCGAGATTGAAAACAACAACTGTCAGATCTCCTTCAAAATCCTTACGGGTGCTATTAATTGAAACTTCTGATGGCGTAATATTAATACCATAAAGCTTCTGTAATGCTACGGCAACGGCTTCTTTTAACGAATCTTCAAATAACATAATCTTTTATTAAATCTACTATCTTTCTATTGGATATGCTGAATTAGGCAATCTGCGCGACTACTCGCTGTAAAATCTCAAAGGTGTTCTCAGCCATAAGGTTTTCTTTATCGAGTGTTGGATTTACTTCAGCGATTTCAAAGCAGCATACCTTTTCATTTTGTATCAATCGAACACATAACGAACCTGCTTCCTTTTCAGTAATTCCATTACGAACGGGCGTTCCGGTTCCTTTAGATATTGAACTATCCATACTATCTACATCAAACGAAACATAAATTAACTGACAATTATTAAGGTAAGCTAAAGCATCACGAGCGATCTTCTCTACCCCATGACGTTTCACATCACTAGTAGTAAATGTCTTGATTTTATGCTTCTTCATTAAGAAGGTTTCTTCTGGCTCAACGTCGCGAACGGAGATATAAACCAGATCAGAATACTGTACTTTAGGTGAGATACCACCCACTTTTTTCAATTTATTCCAAAGGTCAACCGTCTCCTTATCTGGCTTATTTAACTTATTCGCAATATTATCTTCTCCTAAAGAAGCAGCCAATGGCATACCGTGTACATTACCTGTTGGGGTTGTATAAGGGGAATGTAAATCGGCATGGGCATCAATCCAGATAACACCTATACGAGCTTTTGGGTTTGCCATCTTTATCCCTGCAATGGTACCACCGGCTGTGCTATGATCACCTGCAAGTACGATAGGAAACTCCTTTGCTTTCATGGTATCAGACACTGCTTTGCCTAGGTTCTCATAGATACCAAGTATACTACTTAAGCGCTTTGCATATGGACTACCCTGAGGAAGAAATAACATTTTGTTATCGACAGCTATCGATACAGCAGGAAGCTTATTAAATAAGTTTGAACCATAATCGAACGCGGCTATTTTTATCGCATCCGGACCCAAACTAGCACCTCGGGTACCCGCTCCAAGTTCCGATTTCACTTCAATTAACCTAATCTTCTTATGCATATAATTTTTATATTTAACTGTTTTACTGTACTTTATAGTATTTACTTATATTTATTAATTCAATTCAAATCACGAATTTATTTTTTCTAATGAATCAACATATTTACTTTCATAAAGAAAGTAAGTTACTTACATTTGCAGAATTAACACAAAGTAACTCACTCGGATTATGAAAAATCGCTACACTGACCTGATTGAACAAACCTTCGACTTTCCTCAAGAAGGGTTTGAAGTTAAGGATGGTTCTCTTTACTTTAATGGTGTCCCAATGATGGATATTATCGAACAATACGGAACGCCACTTAAAATAACCTACCTCCCTAAAATCAGCGAACAAATTCAAAAGTCAACGCGACTTTTCAATGTAGCAATGGCCAAAGCCGGGTACAAAGGTAACTATATGTACTGTTATTGTACAAAAAGTTCACATTTTGAATTTGTGTTAAATGAAGCATTAAAGAACGACATCCATTTAGAGACTTCATCAGCCTTCGATATTTCAATTATTAAGAACCTGCACGAGAACAACAAGATTGATAAAGATCGTTATGTGCTGTGCAACGGATTTAAGAAAGAGAACTATACTGACGGCATTATCGATTTGATGAACGATGGATTTACGAATATAATTCCTATTCTCGACAATAAAGAAGAGCTGGATTATTATTTAAACAACTACGAAGGAACGATTAAAATAGGGATTCGTATTGCAGCAGAAGAAGAGCCCAATGCAGAATTTTACACTTCGCGTTTAGGAATTCGTTATAATGAGATTATCGATTTTTATAAAACCAACATCCAAAACAACCCACGTGTCGAATTGAAGTTACTTCACTTCTTTATCAATACAGGCATTAAGGATACAGCCTATTATTGGTCAGAGTTACAGAAGAACATAAACCTGTATTGCGACCTTCGAAAGATTTGTCCAGAATTAGGCCTGTTAGATATTGGAGGCGGCTTCCCTATCAGAACCAAACTTGACTTCAGCTATGATTATCAGTACATGGCCGATGAGATTATTCGCCAGATTAAAGTCGCTTGCGAATCCAAAGAAGTCGAAGAACCAACCATTGTAACTGAGTTCGGATCCTTTACAGTTGGGGAAAGTGGAGCTATTTTGTTTAGCATTGTTGGACAAAAGCAACAAAACGATAATGAGTTATGGAGCATGATTGACTCGTCTTTCATCACAACATTACCTGATACCTGGGGTCTAAAGCAGAAATTCATTTTATTGGCTATTAACAATTGGGAGCAAGAGTTTCAGCGTGTAAACCTTGGTGGAATTACATGCGATAGCGACGATTACTATATAATGGAGTCGATTAGAAACCGTGTCTTTTTGCCCAAAAGCGCCGAAGGAGAAACCCAATATTTAGGATTCTTCCATACGGGAGCCTATCAAGAGAGTTTAGGAGGATATGGTGGCATTCAGCATTGCTTGATTCCCGCACCTAAACATGTTTTAATTGACCGCGATGAGGATGGCGAATACACAACCCGTTTGTTTGCTAAAGAGCAAAGCGCCAAAAACATGATGAAAATCTTGGGTTATTAAATCAAAATTGTTGATAATATTTAGGTGAATGCTGCGTTTTTGATGGTGAAAGTTTGATTATCTTTGATAAAATTTTTAACCCCATGAAAAAACTACTAGGTATTATCTCAATTGCCACTATTATTTACGGATGTGGCGGACCTGATTACAAATCAGAAGTGGAGCGCATGATGAAAGAGCGCGACAGTCTTATGACGCAATACGATGCTAAGGATTCAATGATTAATGGTTATATGCAGGATATCGCAGAGATTCAGGCAAGCATTGAAAACTTAACGCAGCAGGAGGCAATGATCAACAAGAGTGACATGAACAATCCTGAGGCTTCTACTACAGCAAAGCAAAACATTCTTAACAATGTTGAATCGATTAAGCAATTAATTGAAGAGAACAAGAATAAACTAGCTGACCTACAAGCTAAAATTCGTCGTTCAAATGTTAAAATCACTGAAATGGAAAAAATCATTTCAGGATTGAACGACCAATTAGCATTGCGTGACTCAAGTATAAACTCACTAAACGAGAAAGTAGTTGCTTTAAACGGAACTATAACTAACATGCAAGGTGAGATTGATAATGTAAAAGCTGAGAACCAGGTTAAAGCAAGTGAGATTGCTGACAAAACAACTAAGTTGCATACTGCATTTTACACAGTTGGATCATACAAAGAGCTAAGAGATAAAAAAGTATTATCTAAGCAAGGTGGTTTCTTAGGAATAGGAAAGGCAAAATCGATGGTTCCTGATTTCAATCAAAATGCATTTACGCAAATCGATTACACTTCGACTAAAACTATTTCGATTAATAAGAAAGATGCAAAATTAGTTAGTACGCATCCTTCTGGAACTTACAAAATTCAGAAAGCAAATGAGAAGGTAACTTCTATCGAAATTACTGATCCAGAAAATTTCTGGAAGGCATCAAAGTACTTAGTAGTAGTTGCTGAATAAGCAATTAAAATAATTCAGAAAAGGCATCTTTAATCGGATGCCTTTTTTATTTTAGAGGAAATTATGAGGAAAGCATTCTACCAATTTTTGTTTAGGCTATTCAAATGGGAAATCATCAATGCTCCTGCGCTTAATACTTTTCAATATGTAATGATAGCTGCGCCACATTCGAGCAACTGGGATTTTTTTGTTGGATTAGCAGTGAAGAATATTCTTAAAATACACCCCCATTTTTTTGCTAAAAAAGAATTGTTCTTTTTCCCTTTTAATCTACTCTTGAAGTCGATTGGAGGAATTCCAGTTGATAGAGCCAATAAGCATGATTTAGTTTCAGATATCAGTAAGCAATTCGCAAATGATAATACATTTTCATTAGCACTAGCACCGGAAGGAACCAGAAAGGCGGTACCTAAATTCAAAACAGGATTTTACCAGATTGCTTGTCAGGCTAAAGTAGCGATTGTAATGGTTGGCTTAGACTACAAGAGAAAAGAAGTCACCTTTGCCCCACCCTTTCATCCAACAGGCGATTTAACAAAAGACAGTTTAATAATGGCTGAATTTTATAAAGACAAAACCGGTAAGCACAGAAATGTAGGTTCGATTATTTAACCAACGCTTTAATTGCTTCGTTGCAATTACTTAAAACACGCGTTTGAATATCTTCATCATTCCCTTTGACAAACTTTTTACCGCTCACCTGCTCGTACAACTCTATGTAGCGCTCGCTAATTTCGTGAATGAATTCATCAGAGAATGTTGGTATCACTTGACCTTCCTTTCCTTGAAAATCATTAGCAATTAACCATTGGCGCAGGAACTCTTTCGACAACTGACGCTGAGGTTCATTGTTCTCTAAACGTTGCGCATATCCGTCAGCATAAAAATAGCGAGATGAATCAGGTGTATGAATCTCATCGATTAAATAAATAACATCATCTGCTTTTCCAAATTCATATTTCGTATCAACTAATATCAATCCTTTTTCAGCAGCCATTTCACTTCCTCGCTGGTATAAAGCGCGAGTATATTTTTCAAGAACTAAATAATCTGCTTCACTTACGATTCCTTGATTTAAAATCTCTTCTCTTGAAATATCTAAATCATGACCGTGATCGCTCTTCGTTGTAGGCGTAATTATCGGCTCAGGGAAGGCTTGATTTTCTTTCATCCCGTCTGGCATAGCAACTCCACAAATAATGCGCTTACCTGCACTGTACTCACGCCATGCATGTCCAGTCAAATAACCACGAATAACCATTTCTACTTTAAACGTCTGACATAATCGTCCGATAGTTACATTCGGATCCGGCACCGATAATACCCAATTCGGACAAATATCTTTTGTTGCATCTAGAAAATGTGCTGCCAGTTGATTTAACACCTGACCCTTATAAGGAATAGGTCGAGGCATAACGAAATCAAAAGCTGATATGCGATCACTAACTACCATCAACATCCAATTATTATCAATCACATACACATCACGCACCTTACCATGATAGATAGAAGTTGTTCTTTCAAATTTAAAATCGGTATGATGTAAGCAGTTTTGCATTTCACTTTGCAACATAATTCAATTCGGTTTTATTATTCTTAATCTGATTCTTTTTCTGATTGTTCTTGATTGTTTCGCTTTGAAGGTCGACGGCCTTTATAATCGCGATTGTTATCTTTCTCCTGCACTGGTTCTTTATCGTAAGCATGAATGATATCACGCACTAAACGGTGACGAACGACATCGGTAGCATCTAACGTTACAAATTCAATCCCATCAATATTTTTTAGCAATCGCGTTGCTTGTATTAAACCCGATGGCTGGTATTTAGGTAAATCAACTTGTGTAGTATCTCCTGTGACAATAAACTTTGCAGATGGCCCCATACGAGTAAGAAACATCTTCAACTGACTCTCGGTTGCATTCTGTGCCTCGTCTAAAATCACAAAGGCATTATCGAGTGTTCGTCCACGCATAAACGCAAGCGGAGCAACTTCAATTACACCGTTCTCTAAAAACGTTTTCAATTTTTCTCCTGGCACCATATCAAACAAGGCGTCATATAACGGACGTAAATAAGGATCAATTTTTTCTTTTAGGTCGCCGGGAAGGAAACCAAGATTCTCTCCTGCTTCTACAGCTGGACGCGTTAATATGATTCTACGGATTTCTTTATTCTTTAATGCACGAACTGCGAGAGCTACAGCTGTATATGTTTTTCCTGTACCTGCAGGTCCGATAGCGAATACAATATCATTTTTTTCAGTTGCACTAACTAGTTTACGCTGATTTGGAGTACGAGCTTTAACGATTAGTCCACCAGGTGCAAACACCAATACATCTTTCTGCTCTGCGGCTTGAGGTGCATGTGGCTTATTTGATGGCTCTGAATCTTTTTCTGTAGAAATACGACCTGATAAAATAAAGTCAACTTCTGTTGGAGTAAGAATAGAATGCTCTTTAAAATATTCGATTAACTGATGTAACTTCGTTTCAAGTAAAGTGATTTGATTCGCTTCGCCAATTAATTTTATTTCATTGCCTCTTGCTACAACTTTTAACGCTGGAAATTTCCTACGTAAAACCTCGATGTTTCCATCATTTACTCCATAAAAATCGACTGCATTTGCAAATTCAATGGGAATTATTACCTCTTTCAATCAAAAAATTATTTAATTATTATTTTCACAATTCTATTTGTCATAACGACCTTTCAAAAATAGGCAAATAATATTTCAGATAAAAAAATGCTGCTTCAAATAAAAGTTAAATTATCAAATTGCTGTTCTAAAGCTCAAATTAACAACTTAGCCGGAGAAATTCTTGCAAACCCCAAAATACTAAGCGATTATTTTAAATTAAGTAATTTACCAGATTATGAAGATGCTGATAAATCATCATGGATTATCAGAACCTATTTCCAAAAAACAAGGGAAGTAAGCTTAACAGATCAACGAAAAATAATTAGCCTTTTAAATTCTACGAAAAACGAATCAGTCTTAAGAAACATATTAGGAATCATCGTCGATATTCCTTTCAGTGAAAGAATAGAGGAAGAATTAGTAAACACCTGTTTCAAGATATTAAATGAACAACATCACAATGTTGCTGTTTATGCTAATGCGCTTCAGGGTTTGATTCCAATTATAAAAAACCATCCTGAATTAAGAGAAGATATAAGTTTGATAACGGAAAGTAATCCGATGAAAGATAAATGTGTCTTTCAATTACGACTAAAAACTGTGTTATCTTTGAAAACTGAATAATATAAGTGAAGAAAGTCCTAATCATACAAACAGCCTTTATTGGAGATGTGATACTTAGCACATCGCTTATTGCATCTTTAAAGTCCAGCAACCCATCGTTTGAAATTGATGTATTGGTGAGAAAAGGAAATGAATCATTGCTTCAGAATAATCCCGCTATTAACAACATCCATATTTGGGATAAATCAAAGAATAAGATCAGCAGTATTTTTCAGACTGTTAAAAAAATCAGAGAAGAAGAATACGATTTAATTGTCAATCTACAGCGATTTGCTTCATCGGGAATAATGACCGTTTTAGGAGGAGCGAAAGAAACGCGAGGGTTCAGTAAAAATCCATTATCGTTCTTGTTTTCGAAAAAATACGAGCATCAAATTGACCCTTCAAATCCTGTTCACGAGACAAGCAGGAACTTTTCGGTAGTTGCAGATTTATGCGAAGGAGTTATTCATCGTCCGATATTATTTCCGTCAGAAGGCGATTTTAAAGAAGTAGAAAAATATCAGTCGACGGAATATATTTGCCTTGCTCCTGCCAGCATTTGGTTTACGAAGCAATTACCAGTTGCTAAATGGATTGAATTAATCGAGAAATACCATGCTCAGTTTCCATCACATG